>CAZDNN010000832.1:0-2076 GCA_964506385.1 uncultured Planctomycetota bacterium | reverse complement strand
TCGCCGACACGGGCTCCACGTTGCTGTGCCTGCACAAGGACACGATCGAGAAGCTCGGTCTGCGCCTGTCCAGGATAACGAAGGTCCGCACCGGCAACGGCATCGTGCAACGGAGGATTCATGGCGCTGCCCAGATCACCATCCTGGGCCGCTGGCACCTCGGCGAGGTCATGGAGGTGCCCGACGACATGCCCATCCTCGTCGGCTACATCCCCCTGGAGAGCCTCGACCTCGTCATCGACCCGCGCTCCAGCGAGGTCATCCACAACCCCGAGAACGGCGGCGAGTACACCCTCGACCTGCTCTAGCAGCCGGAGAGCGCGGTCTCGACCATGGCGCGCTGGTTCTCGAGCGTGGCGTCGGGCGTCGTTCCAGTGCCAGTGGAGAGGACCAGCCTGTGGCCCCGCGCCTGCTCGACGGCCCGGCGCGTGGCCTCCCGGACCTCCTCGGGCGTCCCCGTGCGCATGACGCCGTGGGGGTCGAGACCGCCGAAGAGGACGATGCGGTCGCCGATCAGGGGGTAGAGCTCGTCGAGCGCGTGGACGTCGCTGCCGAAGTGCCAGACGTCGGCGCCGAGTTCCAGGACCATCTCGATGTGCTCGCCCGAGTGGCGCCCCTCGTTGTGGTAGATGCGGACGGCGTCAGGGAACTCGGCGAAGATCGCCCGCTCGTGGGGCAGCAGGAACTCGCGGGCGGCGGCGGGCGGCACCTGGCTGAACACGTGGTCGGCCACGCACACGGCCTGCGCCCCGCCGTACGCCTCGTCCTGCACCCGCAGCCAGCCAATCAGGAACTCGGTCACCAGGCGCATGAGCGCGTGGAGCCGCCGCGGGTCGTCGTAGAAGGCAAGGTAGAAGCGCTCGTAGCCCATCAGCAGGCCCGCGACCTCGGCCGGCCCCATGCACATGGCCCAGCGCTCCATCTCGACGCCCTCGGCCGCCAGCTTGCGCCGCATGGCCTCGCGCTGGGTGAGCTGGAGCGGCATCAGGCCATCCCGGCCCGGCCGCGGCGGCTTGAGGGAATCGATGTCTCTCAGCTCGCGAATCACCTCGCCGATGTAGGGCGCGCCGCCCTCGAACCACTGGACGCGCCCGCCGAAGGCCGAAACCTCGACGATCACCCCCAGGTCGGCGAAGCACCCCGGCAGGATCAGCGCCTCTGGCAGCAGCGCCTTGAGCCGACGCTGTGTCGCCAGCTTCTCGTCCACGTCGAAGTAATACCGCAGGAAGTCGCGCACACCGCCCACGGCGCCCGCGTGGCACGGAAAGAAGTCCCAGATGGCAGGGAGCACGCGCGGCTCGCAGCTCCGCGCGAGGCTGACCAGGTCGTGGTAGTCGGGCATGGCGTCGGTGGCCTGCAATGACGGCGAGCGGCACTGGCCGGGCATCAGGGGGCCTTCGGGCACACCAGGCTCTCAGCCCAGGAGACGACGCGCTCGGCGGTCGCCGCGGCCTCCTCCCATTCCTCGCGTCGCACGGACGGTGACGGGCTCGGGTAGCGGGTGAAGACAGCGAAGCGCGTCAGGCGTGCCGCTCGCCTGATATCAGCCGGCACGTTCTCGCCGGACTGGGCCAGCTCCCCGAGCAACTGGGCGATATCGTGCACGTAGGCAAACTGGACCCCTCGGCTGATGAGAACCGCCTTGACGGCCTTCTCCGCGGCCTGCTGGGCGTGAAAGCAAAGATCCTCCAGATACACGCGCTCCCCGGCGCCCCGGGCCAGCGCGAGGTCGCTGTGCGCGCGATTCAGCCACTCCCGTGGGTCATCCGGCGGATAGCGATCGGGCACGGTAGACCTCCCGTCCTTCCCGCAGAGCCGGGGCGATCACCAGGCAGTGGCTGTCGCTGTAGCGGTCCAGTTGCTCGGGAGTGACCAGCACGACGTCCACAGCCTGCCCCAGACCGTACAGCGCCTCGTAGATGTCGCCCAGGACCCGACCGTGGTCGAAGGTGCCGCTCTTGACGACCAGCAGGTCTACATCGCTGCTCGCCCCGGCCGCCCCACGAGCCGCCGAGCCGAACACGATGATCCGGTCCGGATCTGCCGCCTCGACGATCCTGCGGGCTGCATCCTCGA
>CAZDNN010000831.1:0-2078 GCA_964506385.1 uncultured Planctomycetota bacterium | reverse complement strand
CACGCAGTCCGAACGGACTTCTGCCACGGGCTGCCAGCAGACGGAGGCTCCCGCATGGCTCTGCTCCGCGCCGCGGACCCACTCGCCCTGGCGCTCGGCCTCGCCCTCGCCTTTCTCGTCCTCGCCGTCCGCGCGGACGCCGCGACCCTGCTGAGAGAGGCGGACCTCATCATCGACTCGGAGTTCCCAGGCGGCAACCTCCTCATCGACAGGGTCCAGGGCGACCGCGTCTTCCTCTGCCAGGACGTGCGCGACACCCGGGGCACGTGGTTCTGGTGGCACTTCCGCGTCCGGGGCGCCGCGGGCCGGACGCTGACTTTCGCCTTCACCAAGGGCAACGTGATCGGCGTCCGCGGCCCCGCCGTCAGCACGGATGGCGGTCGGACGTGGGCCTGGCTGGGCAAGGAGGCCGTGAAGGGAGCGTCGTTCACCTACACGTTCGCCCCCGATGCCGACAAGGTGCGCTTCTGCTTCGCCATGCCCTACTTCGAGGCCGATCTCAGGCGGTTCCTGGGACGCTTCGAAGGCGACCCGCACCTGAAGGCCGATACGCTCTGCACGACCAGGAAGGGGCGGAAGACGGAGCGGCTGCACGCCGGCCAGCTCAACGGCGAGCCCGACCATCGCGTGCTGGTGACCTGCCGCCACCACTGCTGCGAGTGCATGGCCAGCTACGCCCTCGAGGGCCTCGTCGAGACGATCCTGACCGGAGAGGACGCAGGGAAGTGGCTCCGGGAGCACGTCGAGCTGCTGGCGATCCCCTTCATGGACAAGGACGGCGTGGAGGACGGCGACCAGGGCAAGAACCGCAAGCCCCACGACCACAACCGCGACTATGGCGGCGAGAGCATCTACCCCTCGGTCAAAGCCCTCCGCGAACTGGCCCCCAAATGGTCGGGCGGCCGCCTCCACGCCGCCATCGACCTCCACTGCCCCCACATCCGCGGCGCCCACAACGAGGTCATCTACCTCGTGGGCTCGGCGGACCCCGCCATCTGGAAGGCTCAGAGCCGCTTCGGCCGTATCCTCGAAGCCGCCGCCACCGGGCCCCTGCCTTACCGCGCGAGGAACAACCTGCCATTCGGGAAGGCCTGGAACACGGCGCGAAACTACGGCGGCCAGAAGTCGTTCGCACGCTGGGCTGGCGAGCTGCCGGGCATCCGCCTTGCCACCACCTTCGAGATCCCGTACGCCAACGCCAGCCGCAAGCCTGTCACGGCGGAGTCAGCCCGTGCCTTCGGCCGGGACATCGCCAAGGCCCTCCGCCGCTACCTGGAGGACTGACCAGACAGGAGCAAACGCGACTCCCTCTCCCAACGGGAGAGGCCAGGGGGGAGGGGCTCAAGGCCAACGGAGTCACGATGGGGTCCATCCGCTCTGACCCGCCATTGATCCGAGCTCTCCTCGAGCCAGAGAGGCAACCGGGAATGGCAGCCCATGAGCGGAGAGGGAGCAAGCCGGCGCTGGAAGCGGTGGTAGGGCTTCTCAGGATGGGCTCCGTGCCCCATGTCGACTTGGCCTCCGCGGGATGACGCTGCCTCGCCCATGGGGAAGGCACCGGAACTGCGCCTGGCGGTCAGGCGGCGGCACCTCCAGCCACGTGCCTTCCGCCGCCTCGACGATCTCAAGGCGCCGCGCCCTCTCACCGTCCGTCACTGGGGTTTCGTCACTCATTCGCCATCCCGCCTCAGGAGTCCACCTGCTCGATCGTCACCTCCGGCACGGCGGCGCTCGTCTGCACGAAGTCGTCTTTCCCATGGGCCTGCGCCCAGAGCTGGAGCAGGCGGCGGTGAATGCCGTGCGGGTTGGCCTCGAACCAGTTCATGGCCGCAACGTTCATCCCGCGGTCCTGCCCCTTGTAGAGCTTGGGGGGCTGGATCGCCGCGGGGTCGAGGAGGACCTGGCGGACGATATTGAGCAGCACGCGGTCGATCTCGCCGTTCACGTGGATGCAGGCCTGCCCCTTCCCGCTGGTGCCGATGCGCGGGTGGTATAGCTTCGTCATCGAGCGAACGACGATCTCGCCGAGCCTGTTCGGGTAGGCGCGCGGGATGTCGATGCGGAACCGATGCCGCCGC
>CAZDNN010000830.1:0-2084 GCA_964506385.1 uncultured Planctomycetota bacterium | reverse complement strand
CCCCGTAGCGCTTCCCCAGCCGACAGGACATCCCGATGGATCTCCGCGACCGCGTGAGCCGCGTCTTCCAGTCGTATGACATGCGCGGCATCTACCCCGACGAGATCACCCCCGATATCGCCTATCGCGTGGGCCGCGCCCTCGCCGCCTATCTCGACGAGGCCATGCGCGTCGAGCAGCCCCGCGTCGCCATCGGCCGCGACATGCGCCTCGGCTCCGACGAGATGGCCAACGCCGTCACCCTCGGCCTCCAGGCCGGCGGCGCCACCGTCGTGGACGTTGGGCTGGTGAGCAGCGACATGATCTACTTCGTCACGGGCGAGTACCCCGACGAGTTCGACGGCGGCGTCATGATCACCGCCTCGCACAACCCGCCGGATTACAACGGCCTGAAGTTCGTCCTCGCCGAGGCCCGTTCCATCGATGCCAACACAGGGCTCAACATCATCCGCGACATCGTCGTCGCCCGCGGCGACGGCGCGCCCGACGAATTCCCCGAGCCCGACGTCGAGCGCCGCGACATCACCGAGGCATATCTCGACCGCCTCTTCAGCATCGCCGTCGAGCCGATCAGCCCGCACAAGATCGTCGTCGATGCGGGAAACGGCATGGCCGGCAAGATCTGGCCCCTGGTCGCCGAGCGCCTCGACATCGAGTACGTGCCGCTCTTCTTCGAGCTCGACGGCTCCTTCCCCGCACACCACCCCGACCCGTCGGACCCCGAGAACCTGGCCGAGCTCCGCAAGGCCGTCGTGGCCGCGAGGGCCGACCTGGGTATCGCCTTCGACGGCGACGCCGACCGCGTCGTGATCATCGACGAGCGTGGCGAGCAGATCGAGGGCTCGATCCTCACAGGCCTGTTCGCCCAGGTCATGCTCCGCCGCCACCCGGGCCAGACCGTGCTCTTCGACCTCACCTCGAGCCTGGCCGTGGACGACTGCGTCCGCGAGGCGGGCGGGGTGGCCATGGTCGCCCCTGTGGGCCACTCGCGGATCAAGGAGCGGATGCGCAAGGTCGATGCCCTCTTCGGCGGCGAGGTCTCGGGGCACTACTACTTCCGCGAGTTCTACTACTGCGACAGCGGCATGCTCGGCACCCTCCTCGCCCTCGAGGTCCTCTCCGACACCGAGAAGCCGATGAGCCAGCTCATCGCCCCCTTCCGCAGCCGCTACCACCGCCCGCCCCTGTGCAACCTCGAGCTGGAGAGCCGCGAGGCCGCCCTTGACGCCGTCCGCCGCTGCGACAACGCCTTCCCCGACGCCGACGCCACCCGCGTTACCCGCCTCGGCCCCGACGTCCGCAAGGACTACGCCGGCTGGTGGTTCTGCGTCCGCCCCTCCGGCACCGAGCCTCGCCTGCTCCGCGTCACCGTCGAGGCCCGCGACCGCGCCGTCGCCGACGACGCCCTCGCCCGGCTCCGCGCCATCATCGAAGAGGGCTAACACCCGCCGGGGGAGGGGAGGGCGAGGCTCCTGCCGAGCCGATCTCCAGTGGATCCCGCACTGCCGAGACGACTTCCCTCTCCCGTCGGGAGAGGGTTGGGGTGAGGGGCGGACACCAGCGCACGTCCGCAACGCCAACCAGTGTGGGCAGAGCGTTTCTGCCCCGCGTCCCGCCCGCGAGCGCTCAGCAGCGCCCACCACCGCGTCCGCTCCGCTGGGATCCAAAGCGGCGTCAAGCCGCCGCACTCCATATGACACGCAACGGGTGCGATGGACGAGGGGGATGGCGGCTCGGCGGGAGCCTCGCCCTCCCATCCACAGCCGGTCACCGCTGCTCGACGACCAGGCACCCCGTCCCGTGCGGGCCGAGCTCGGTAGCGAGGAGGACGTGGGCGCCGTCGCGGCGGACCGTGGCGGGCCGCTGATGCCACTCGTCGTAGTACGTCGCGCCGTCGCGATGCGGCAGGCGCAGGACCTCGCCGCGGACGGTGCGGTGGCGGGCGTTGTAGAGCGTGTAGAGGGTCTTGGATTCGACAGGGGGTTGGTTTTTCGCCTTTAACGTCGCGACAGGAAACTTGTTGGCCCAGACCCCGCCCATCTCGGTGGGCACCAGCGGCACGGGCTCGAGGCTGGTGAAGGCAT
>CAZDNN010000829.1:0-2087 GCA_964506385.1 uncultured Planctomycetota bacterium | reverse complement strand
CTAGGATAGCGTATTCGCTGGGAAGATCCGTCGCCTCGCGCGGCTCGACTCAGCTTGACGCGTCTGAGGGCCTCGCCACCCTCTGGCTGCCCCTTCTCTTGTCCGGATCACGAATCACGCATCACGCATCACGCATCACGTATCGCGAATCGGCCTTGACCGCCGATCCGGGGTTTGATACCATGCCGCCGCTGTCGGGCAGTTTCTCCTCGGGAATCCCTATGCCCCCGCTCGTCGAATCGGTCCGCCTGCTGTACGATCACCTGGGCCTTGGTCTCGTTGCCGCGCTGTTGTTCGCGGCGGGGCTCGCCACGTCGGTCGCCACCGTGCGCGGCGACGTGCGGTGGATGATGGCCCTGCCGCTCTGGCTGGTGCGGCGGGTGCTGCGGGCCATCGGGCCGGACTTCCCCGCCGTCCGCGTGTTCCTCGTCATCTTCTGCTTCAACTCGGTGGCGATCTTCCTCTACATGGCCTCCGGCGTGCTGGTGGTGCTCCCGGCGTTCGTGGCGTTTCTGACGGGAGTGAACATCGGGGTGATCGTGCTGAAGGCCCCCGAGCTCGAGGTGCCGGACGCCGACCGCCCCCTCGCCAACGCCATGCACGCCGCCGATGATGCCGACGTGCCTCAATGGGTCAGCCTCTGCGGCTTCGCCGTCCTCGTGCTCGAGCTGCCCAGCTTCTGGCTCTCGGTCGGGATGGGCATCGGGATGGGCCGGGCGCTGACCCGCGTGGGCCAGTTCACGCTCGCCAACATGCGCGCCCTGCTCGCCGAGCGCGCCGCCGCCTACGTCACCCTCATCGTCCCCGTCCTCCTCCTCTCCGCCCTCGCCGAGACCGCCGCCATCCGCGGCCACGTCCAGGCTCGCCCGCCCTCCCAGACCGACGACGACGGCGAGTGAAGGGATAACCCCAATACCCGGGGCCAGACCCTCAACAGCAGGCGGTTGCGATGTCACAGCCCCACGTCGATTTCCCTACGGCTTGGCAGGTTGCCCAGTGACGATAATTGCGGACCTAAACAGGTCCGCAATCATGCTACGCGCCCAGGCACGGGCACGCTCTCGTCCCCTGGACGCGGGGTGGCTGGGACGTAGCAGCAAGGTGGCGCGCGAGTTGCGGAGGAAGGGGATCATCAAGTTCTGATGCGTGATGCGGGGAACGTGATGCGTGACTCGGAGAGAAGAGGCGCGAGGCATGAGGCTCGTGGCTCGCGCCTCGCAGCGTGATGCGTGATTCGTGATGCGTGACTCGGAGAGAAGAGGCATGAGGCGCGAGGCATGAGGCTCGCAGCTTGTGACTTGCAGGTCGGGGGCGGCGTGGTAGAATGGGGGCAGAAAGGGGGTGAGCCGTCATGGCCGCCTTCTCCTACAAGGGCATCGTCCGAGGCAGGACGGTCGTCCTTGGCAACGACGCGGACCTGCCGGAGGGCACAGGGGTTCTGGTGACGCCTCTCCCGCCTGAGAAGGGCTCGCCGCAAGCGATCCTCGAGGCTCTCGAGGCGTCGCGGCCCATCTCCCACGAAGCCGCCGAGGATCTCCGCCGGCTCATCAGGGAGCACAGGCGCAGCGCGAGCTTCGAGGACCCGCTGACCCGCCGCACGTGAGCGAGGACGGCGACGCGTGAGGACCTTCCTCCTGGACACCACGACGTTCAGCTTCCTCATGGAGCGCCGCCGTGAGGTGGTGGCGCACCTCGAGTCCCTCGAGCCAGGGGATCGTGTCGGCATCTGCACGATCGTCCGTGGCGAGATTCTCTACGGCCTGGAGCGTATGCCGCCCGGGCGCCGGCGCCGCGAGAACGAGCGGGCCGCGGCAGAGCTATTCGATGTGCTGGCCTGCGAGGACCTCTCCGAGGGCGTCGCCGACGTGTACGCGCGCATCAAGTACGAGGCTGAGCGGGACGGCACGCAACTCGCGGAGAATGACCTCTGGATCGCGGCGACGGCGCTGGCCGTTGGCGCCACGGTGGTCACCTCCGATACGGATTTCGGGAGAGTCCGCGGCCTGGAGATCGAGGAGTGGACCGCCTGAGCCGCAAGCGGGCGTCGGACGGCGGGGACATCGGGTGTCGGTTCACGCCCGAGATGC
>CAZDNN010000828.1:0-2092 GCA_964506385.1 uncultured Planctomycetota bacterium | reverse complement strand
GTGCCGGCCATGGACCGTCTGGACAGCCGCCTTTCCCACGCCGCGCTTGAACTTCACGATCACTTCGCCCGCGACGAACTTCGGCCCGGCTGGCTTGACCCACCTGCGGACGCCAAAGCGTTGCGCACCGTACCCCGTGGTGCCAAGGGACAAGGCCATCAACGCCAAGGCGAGAAGGGAGAGGGCCTTCCTCACCGTTGCAGGCCCATCCCCGGACGTATCGCCCGTTTCAAGCAACGCGTGCACCACGTCTCCTCCTCAATGGCTGGCCAGGATCTGCCCGTCGAGCCTCGCAGTCATGGAGCGCCCCTGATGAGGTATCTCAGGGCGCTTGGGCCATAGGTGACAGCGATACGGACGGGCCGGACGAGGTAGTACAGCGGGTTCAGGAGCTTCGGCAGAGGCACAGACGAGCGGTCGGTCATGTTCGGTGACAGGCTGTCTCGCATGAGGCCGATGCAGTAGAGCATCTTGTCGCGAAGGCGATCCATCGTCCGCAGGCGGAGTCCCACCCTCTCTACGTGGCCAATCACGTTCGGCTCCGCAGACAGGATCTGCTGGCTGGCCTCACGGGCGATCGAGCTGATGGCACCGTCCGGTGCCATCTCGGCCAAGGCATCCTCGGGCGTGGCCACCCCCAGCAGGTCCCCCGCAAGCGCGAGGCCAACACGGAGCATCCCGCCGCTGCCCATCCTGCGGGCTTGCTCGGCCACCGTGTCCCAGCGCAGTTGCCCTTGGCTGTGGATGAGCTGGGCGAGGTCGCAGACGAACGTAAGCCGGTCCCAGCAGTGAGCGG
Source organism: uncultured Planctomycetota bacterium (assembly GCA_964506385.1). Lineage (GTDB taxonomy): Bacteria > Planctomycetota > PUPC01 > DSUN01 > DSUN01 > CAZDNN01. Next base: position 1,296 of record CAZDNN010000828.1, on the reverse strand, counting down.
TCCCGTGAGCTGCGAGGACGAGAAGGGTGTCCTCCGGGCACAGCGTGCGCACCGTTGTCCCCATGAGAGACGCTTCTCCAAGGCGATCCCACAGGCGATGATGGTCGATGGCGCGAGGGAAGTGGCGGCCCGTGATCCGCCAGTGCAGTTCCACCGCGATACTCCCGTCCGCCCGCACCATCAGCCAGTGCTTCTGCCAGCAGGCTGAGCACTCTTTGCCCCCCGGCATCTCCTCGTGCGGCCTGTACCCGTGGGAAATGAGCAGGCCGCGCGCCCGACGAGCATCCCGCGGGTGAACCAGAATATCCAGGTCGCAGAACTCGCGGAACGCAATGTCGCCATAGGCGCGCGCCGCGAGCACGGGCCCTTTGAAGGGCACCGCTTGGACTCCATGAGCATCGAGCAGCTTGAGGAGCTCGAGGAGCTCCGCGGTCAGGACCAGGCTGCGGAGGGCGTTGGCGCGGTAGTGCTGCTTGAGCAGGCCCATTGCCGCTCTGGGGACCGCCTCGGCGCAGGTGGCGGCGAGGCTGCGGTAGAGCAGCGGGGTCACCCCGTTCGTCCTGGCAAGCTCGACGAGGTGCGACCAGTCGATGCCCTCCTGGGCCAGGGACTTGATTCGGTCGGCGAGTCCAGGCCCCAGGTGTGTCCGGGCGCAGCAGAGCAGGAGCTCCGCCTCAGGGCGGCAGGCCGGAGCTACGGGCCTCGCGGATGGGACTCGCAGTGGTCTTCTCCGTGAGTGGCGGTGGCGATGGAGTCCGGCTGGCCGAGCCGCCGCCTGCGCGTCATTCGACGCCGTGACGCTCGGGCAGTCCCACGGCTCGGAGGCTGGGTTCATCCTCGCTCCCTACTCCCGCGATCCGATGCCGACGGGGTCGCCGGCTGCGGAGCGCCGCCAGCGGATCGCCAGCCAAGCCGCGACCGCCAGGCACGCGCCCCCAAGGTCCGTCAGCCAGTCGAGCAGGTTGCCCTGCCGCCCGAAGACAGGCTGAGTCGCCTCGTCCAGGGCGCCGACGACCGCGACGGCAGCGACCGCGAGAAGAGCGCCGACCAGCCCGCCGCGACCGCGAGTCGCCGCCAGGCAGAGCGCCGCGAGCAGGCCATAGGCCACGGCATGTTGGACTCGGTAGTGAATGCCGAAGGACGGCAGTATCCCCTTCGGCAGATGCGACGCGACCAGGATCGCCGTGGCCATCCCGAGAGCAGGGCCGAGGCGCCGCATCGGCATCAGTGGTTCCGTCCTTTGGATGCTGGATGCTGGATACTTGATGCTGGTCAGAAGCCTCGAGTTGCAGGCTG
>CAZDNN010000827.1:0-2094 GCA_964506385.1 uncultured Planctomycetota bacterium | reverse complement strand
CGGCGCTCCGCGCGCTGCGGCTCAGCCAGGCCGGTAAGGGACGGAACACTGTTGAACCGCATGGGGCCGTCGAAGCGGCTTCGTCGCTCTCGCGAAGGCGGATGGCGAACGCTGAATGTCGGATGTCGGATATCGGATGCGCGGAGCGGCGCAGAGGGCGCTTGAGTGTGGGACCCATGCCGTAGCCACAAGCCGCCGGCTTGTGGAAACCGGTCTTCACTCGCACCCTGGGGCGTCCGCGGGCTCCGCGCTGGCCGAGGAGTCTGGCGCCGGGCGGTGACGCGATCGAGCACGAGGACGAGTCGGGAGGAAACCCCAAGATGCGGGGCCAGACTCCCCTTCGGGTCCCGCGGGCGGAGGGCCATACGAGTAGTGACGCAATAGGGCTATGCCGGTCAACCACTTGGCAGCCCGCGCTCAGGTGGCAGGAACGGCGGACCAAGAGGCGATGGACCCGAGGAGCGGTTCTGCTCGTGACGCCGGGAGGCTGGGAGAGCTGATCCCACACCTGCGCAGGTGTGGGATCACGGCATGTGCCTTGGCTTCCCGCACTCAGCGGCTCACGGGGCGCTCATCGCCGCCCGTGCCGGCCCCGCAACGCCGCGCCGCACAGACGTCTGCGTGGCGTAGTGGCGTGGGCCCCGCACTGGCCGGGGGCGACGCGCCATCGCTGTCGTTTGACATGCCCAACCACTTCAGGCATAACCGGCCTGCTTCAACACGGAACACGCGAGACGAGGAGAACAACGTGGCGAAGGCAAGACGCGCCCTGATGCTCGGACTCGATGCGATGGTGCCGAACACCCTGGAGCGGTTCCTCGCAGAAGGCGTGCTGCCGAACTTCGCGCGGCTGCTCGAGCGCGGCGTGCGGACCCGCATCCGGCCCGTCATCCCCGCGCAGACGCCGACGAACTGGACAACCCTCGCCACCGGGGCGACGCCCGGCACCCACGGCGTCGTGCAGTGGGGCTCCCACATCCCAGGAGAGCCGGTGTGGGAGTACCACCGCCAGGAGGCCTTCAACGCAGGGCTCTGCCGCGCCGAGTACCTCTGGGAACGCGCGGCGCGCGAGGGCGTCCGCAGCGTGGTGATGAACTACGCGGGCTACCCGCCGACCACCGAAGCCGCCGTCCACATCGACTGGCTCTTCCAGCCGGCCCGCTCCTACTTCGACCTGGCGCCAGCCACCGTCTACCACAATTGCCCCGAGCTCAACACCACCGACCCCCTCACACTGCGGCCCGCCCACGGCTGGGCCAACCTGCCCCACGCCGACCTGCCCTACCTCGAAGCGGACCTCGAGGTCGTGCCCTCCGCTGAGGGCGAGCCAGCCCGCTACCACCTGTTGCTCTTCGGCCAGGGGGACGTCTACGACACGGCGTTCGTCTGCGACGCGCACGACGCGCTCAGCCCTGTGGCGGCGCTGCGGGTCGGCGACTGGAGCGGCTGGGACCGCGCGACCTTCGCGCTGGCCGATGGCGGCGCGGCCGAGGGCGCCTTCCGCTTCAAGCTCGTCGAGCTGGCCCCCGACGGCTCGAGGGTGCGGCTCTATCGCAGCGACGCATTCCCGACCGACGGCCGCTTCTGCTCGGACGCCGCGCTGGGCCGCAGGATGGTCGAGGTGCTTGGCCCCTACGTCCACGCGGGCAGCTCGTGCGGGCTCCACTGCCGGGGCTGGCTCGACTGGGAGACGGTCGATGAGGTGATGGCCGACGAGGCCGAGTGGTGGGCGAGCGCGGCGAAGATGGCGATGGACGCCACGGACGCGCGGCTGTTGGTGCTCCACTGGCATATCCTGGACGCAATGGGCCATACCTTCGTCCAGGCCATCGACCCGACGGGCGGCGGCTACGAGCCCGAGCGGGCGGACGAGGCGTGGGAGATCGTGCGGGGCTACTACCGTGCTGCCGACCGCTTCGTCGGGGCCTTCGCCGAGCGCTTCGACGACGGGGAGACCGCCTTCGCCATCGTCTCCGACCACGGGATGCCGGCCAACAGGAAGGCTGTGTCGCTGATCAATGCCTTCAAGGACCGCGGTTGGCTCGCCCTCAGCGACGACGGCACGAGCGTGGACTGGGCGCGGAGCCAAGTCTT
>CAZDNN010000826.1:0-2099 GCA_964506385.1 uncultured Planctomycetota bacterium | reverse complement strand
GCCGCGGAAAACGGCTTCTGACGGGCCAGACTCTGCGGCCGGAAGCCAGTTTTCTGCGGGAAACCGGCAGTGGGAGCCGACGGGGAAGCACTGCTAGGCGTCCTCCACATCTCCGAGACAGGTGACCCGGACCTTCCTGGGGGGGGAGCCATCCGGCAGGGAGAGCTTGTGTAGTTCCCCTGCCGACTTCTTGACCACTCTGCGCGCCTGGTCAGCGACTTCGGCGTTCGAGGGGCGCGCGTCGGCGTGCTCGACCATCTCGACGGAGTCGGGGTTGATCTTGATCACGACGAAGTAGGCCGGCTGTCCCGTCTCGGGGTCCGCCATGTAGAGCGTCTCCCCCTTGCACAAGGCCATGACGAAGCGCTTGCCTTCGTAGAAGTCCTGCTCTTGCTGGGGGAGGGTTCCCTTGGCGCGCAGCCGCTGGACGTGCGGGCCCAGGAACAAGGGGAGCTTGGGGCGCCCCCGCGGAGGATGAAGGCGTCGCGCGGCCTCGAAGGTGGTGACGCACCGGCCCGTCCACTCGCCTGTGGCTTCGTCGGCCAGAATCTCCATGTGGTGGTTGCTGCCACCGATGTAGAAGCGGGGGTGCCGGGGGTCCGTGGGGATGGCGACGGGGTCCAGGATCTTCCTGAGCAGCCGGACCCTGCGGATGGGGACGCCGCTCGGCATGGCCAGCTTGCCGGCCTTCGCGAGGTCGGCGATCTGCTTCCTGGAGAAGTCGTCGGGGTCCACGCCGTGGCTCGCCAGGCAGTCTCGGATGTGCTGGCGGAGCGCCGGGTCGCGGACCACGCCGCCCTTGCCGACGCGCCAGGAGACCCGCCCGCTGCTGTCGGTGATCTGTCTTGCCGGCCGGAGCATCGCCGGGGTGAGGCTGGCGGCGGGAACGCGGATGGTGAAGAGCTTGTCGTCGGCGGACACCTCACCGTAGAGGCTGTCCTTGTGGAGGGCGCCGGTGATGCCTCGCATCGGGCGATGGGCCACGACAAGGTGGCCCACTTCCGCGAGGACCTGCTCGCGGAAGTGGTCCCAGCCTGGGGGTGGCGGCACGGGGCCCCGCGTGGGCCAGTGCCCCGTTCGCCTCAGTTCTCGCTCCTGGTGCTGTGCGGCTCGAGCGAGGGCCTGGAGGCGGCTGTGATCGGTGAGGGCGATGACGACGGCGTCGAGGGCGTGGTGGCGGTGGTCCCAGCGTGCTTTGGGTCCCTGCACCAGGCCCCAGTCGCGGCGGAGGATCGCGGTGTACATGCCTCGGGTGCAGAGGACCTTGTGCGGCTCTTCCGGGTAGAGGGTCTCTCGCAGGTAGGCCAGGACCTGACGGGTGATGTAGCCTGTGTCGGTGAGCTGGGAGGCGACGAAGCCGTCGAGGTCGGGCGGGTCGCGATGGAGGTTGCCCCAGGCTCTGGGGAAGCGCTCCTGGTAGTGCCTGAGGCGGGCTTCGAGCTGGCGGAACTGGGCCTCAGTAAGCCACTCCTTGGGGGTGCGGTCACCCTTGTTGCGGTTGGCGGCGCGGCGGCAGAGGATCTTGTTGTCGAGGGAGTTGTCGAAGGACCGGCTCCAGGGGACGATGTGGTCCACCTCGACGCCCTCGCCGAGAGCGGCCTCCTGGGTGGTGATGGTGGCGGCCTGCGCGCTATCGAGGTCCGTGTATGGGCAGATGAAGCCCTGGCGCTGCCAGAGGAGGACGCGGTCGATGGCCCTGGGCCACTGGGATTCCTCGATGCCCATGGGGACGAGGATGGTGTCGATGATCCTCTGGCGCTCGGCCTCGCGCTCGCGGTTGGCTTTGAGGCGTGCCTGGCGGACCTTGGCGGTCTGCTTGGTTTCGCGGGCCAGCTCCACGACGATGCGGTCGGGCTTACGGCCGTGCTTGCGGAGATGGGCCTCCACGTGGCGGCGCACCTCGTGGATGGCCTTGCGGACGATGGGGTTGGGCAGGTCGGGCGCGGGCGGCAGCCTGTCGGGGTGCTTGGCGAGGAAGCGCCGGGTGGCCTTGTTGAGGCGGTAGCCGTGGGGCGGGTAGCCGCACTTCTGCTTGGCCGTGGTGACGTCGGCGCCGGCCTCCATATGGGGAAGCAGGCGGAGAATGGCTCGGCGTGAGA
>CAZDNN010000825.1:0-2099 GCA_964506385.1 uncultured Planctomycetota bacterium | reverse complement strand
GGAGGCCCCTAGCGACCGACAGGCCATTGATTCAGAATCGTGGCGAGCCATATAGGGAGTTCCACCGGAATCCTCTCCGCCTCCTGCCCTTGCTGAAGTGGCACCCGGGGTCGGGCACTGGGTAGCAGCGCTCCCCCGACAACCACTGTATGGCCCCCCTGCTGCCAAGGGGCAATGGGGCTGGGAGGAATCAGCATGTCGAATCGGCGGCGGGGGGCGCGACGCTACGGCGGCGGGGCGGCGCGCACCCGCAGGCCAGGGAGGGCATCGCCCTTCGCGCTGCGGATGCGGAGGCAGAATTGCCAGGGGCCGCTGTACTGGGTGACCTTCAGCATCAGGGCATTCCACCCCTGCCGCAGCTTGACCGCCACCTTGTGCTCTCCGGGAGTCGCAGCGCCCCCCGTCCCGTCGGCGTGGACGAGCTTGCCGTTCAGCCACACCTTGCTGCCGTCGTCGGTGCCGAACTCCAGGCGCGCCGGCCGGGCCTGGTCGGCGTGGACCCAGGTGCGGACGTAGCAGGCGCGGTCGGGCCCGCCGAAAAGGGGGTGGAGCTCGAGCATCCACGGCTGCTTGCCCTGCATGGCCACGGGCAGGACGCGCCAGGGCACGCCCTTCGCCTCCGCCTTCTCGGGCGGGAAGGCCACGTCGATCAGCGCCGCGCCGTCCTTGCCCTCCTGCATATACGGCCCCGTCACCTGCCAGGCGGTGACGTAGTCGCCGAGACGCTGCGCCGAGGCGATGATGGCAGCGGCCTGCTTGCGAACGGCCGGGCTCTTCGACCCGGCCGCCAGCCTCTTCGCGGCGGCTTCGGCCTCCGACGGCGCCGACCCGACGACGGCCCGCGCGACGGCCAGCATCGCCAGCTCCGCCTCGCCGCGGGTGGCAGGGTCCTTCAAGAACGGCCCGATCGCCGCGAAGGCACCCGGGTCGGCGACCTTCGCCAGGCCGGAGAGCACGAGCTTCCTGTCGTCGGCGCGCGTCGCCCGGGACGCCAGGTCGGCGTAGAGGCGCAGCGCCTCCTCCGGCGGCGTGCTGCCGAGGCCCAGGAGCCTGACGCATCCCCGCAGGGCCAGCACCCGCTGCGTCGGGTTGCTCGTCGTGGCGAAGAGCCTGGCGAGGGTGCCCAACGGAGCAGCGTCGGGCCATTCGGCGAGGACGCGGAGCGCGGCGTCCTGCACGGCTGGGTCCTTGTCCCCCGCAGCGGCCTGGACGGCCTGGAGGGCCGTGGCATCGGCCAGGGCACCGAGGACCCGGAGCAGGGAGCAGCGTGTCGGCGCGTCGGTGGCCTTCCCGAGCGCGGCGAGTGCAGGGGCGCTCTGGTCTTCGGGGAGCTTCCGCGAGACCTGGGCGACGGCACGCTCGGCCTCGCTCCTGCCGGCATCGCCCTTCAGGTCGGCCAGGAGGCCGAGCAGCGCCGGCAGGTGCTCGGGCTGGGCGAGGAGCCCGAGGGCCTTGAGCGCCGCGGAGCGGACGCCCTTGTCCTCCTCCCTGGCCTGGCGGAGCAGCTCCTCGACGGCCTCGACGGCCTTGCGATCTGCCAGTGCGGCGATCAGCTCGGGGCGCGCGGCGGGCGGCGCCTTCCTCATGCAGGCCAGGATCGCGGCGTTGACCCTCTTGCCTTCCAGCGCCCGCAGGCCGGCCGCGGCGGCCCGCTTCTCGGCGTCGGTCTCGCCCTCCGCCAGAACGGTGGCCAGCACGGTCGCGCTGGCGGCGTCGCCGACGGCGCCGAGCGCCCCGATGGCGGCGAGCCGCACCTCGGCGCTGGGGCTCCTGGCCGCGGCGGCCAGCGCCGGCCGCAGCGCCGCCTTCGCGTCGGGCCGCCTGGCCAGGGCGCGGATCAGCAGCACCTGGACGTCGGGCGGCAGCTTGCCCAGCCCGGCGGCGAACCGCGCGCCGACGTCGGCGCCCTGGAGCCTCGGGATCTCCGCAATCGCCGCCGTGCGGAGGAGCGGGTCGGTCCCGGCCATGGCCGTCATGATGAGCGCCGGCGCTTCGTCGGGCGAGGCGGCGAGCAGCCCGAGGAACGCGCCGAGCCGCACGTGTTCCGCCCACTCCTCTGCCCTGAGGTCCTTGCAGATGGCCAGAGCCTGCTCGCGCTG
>CAZDNN010000824.1:0-2122 GCA_964506385.1 uncultured Planctomycetota bacterium | reverse complement strand
AGGTTGCCGAGCAGGTAGCGGAAGGTGTTGCGGAAGCGGCGGTAGGGCTCCTCCATCCGCTGGATGATGTCGCGGGAGGCCGGGATCTCGTCCGTGTAGTCCACGCTGGCGGTCCACAGGCGCTGGAGCTCGGCGCCGAACTCCACGAGGGCGTCCTCGACGGAGATGAAGTTGCCAAGGCTCTTCGACATCTTCTCGCCGTTCTCATCGACCACGAAGCCGTGGGTGACGACCTCGCGGTACGGCGGCTGGCCGTCGGCGGCGACGGAAGGGAGCATGGAGAGCTGGAACCAGCCGCGATGCTGGTCGGTGCCCTCGAGGTAGAGGTCGGCGGGCCAGCGGAGGCCCTGGCGCTCGGCCTTCGCCCCGCGGAGCACCGCGCGATGGCTCGAGCCGCTCTCGAACCACACGTCGAAGATGTCACTCTCCTTGCGGAAGGCCGTGCCGCCGCATTGCGGGCACGCGGTGCCGGGCGGGACGAGGTCGGCGGCGTCCTTGACGAACCAGGCGTCGGAGCCCTCCTGGCCGAAGACGGCGCCCACGTGTCGCACGACCGCGGCATCCAGCAGGAGCGCGTCGCAGGCCTCGCAGTAGAAGGCAGGGATCGGGATGCCCCAGGCCCGCTGCCGCGAGATACACCAGTCGGGCCGCTCGGCGACCATCGCCGCGATCCGCCCCTCGCCCCAGGCGGGGACCCACTTGACCTTCGGGATGGCCCCGAGCATCCGCTGCCGCAGGCCCTCGTGGTCCACGGCGACGAACCACTGCTCGGTGGCGCGGAAGATCACAGGCTCCTTCGAGCGCCAGCCGTGGGGATACGAATGCGTGATGGTCTCCGCGTGGAGCAGGTGGCCCCGCTGGCGGAGGTGCTCGACGATCTTCGGGTCGGCCTCGAAAACGTGGAGGCCGGCGAACTGGCCGCTCTCGGGCGTCAGCGTGCCGTCCTCGTCCACGGGGCTGAAGATCTCGAGGCCGTAGGCCAGGCCCGTCTCGTAGTCCTCCCGCCCGTGGCCGGGCGCAGTGTGGACGCAGCCCGTGCCGTCCTCGAGGCTGACGTAGTCGGCCAGGACGATCGGGCAGGCCTTGTCGTGGAGCACGTGGCGATAGGTCTTGCCTTCGAGCTGGTCGCCGCGGCAGCGCCCCACCACCTCGCAGTCGCTGACACCGACCTTGGCCATCACCGTCTCGATGAGGTCCTCGGCCAGCACAACCACCTCGACCCTGCCGGTGACGGGATCGTGGTACCGCACCGCCGCGTACTCCGCCTGGCCGGCCAGCGCGACCGCCAGGTTCGCGGGGAGCGTCCAAGGCGTCGTCGTCCAGATCAGCATCGAGACGGGCTCGTCGCCCAGCCCCGGGAGCACGTCGCTCAGGTCGTCTGCCATCGGGAACTTGACGTAGATGGCCGGGCTCTCGACGTCCTTGTATTCCAGCTCGGCATCGGCGAGGGCCGAGCGGGTCGCGTAGTCCCAATGGATGGGCTTGAGGCTCTTGTAGACGTAGCCCCCCTCGACGAGGTCGGCGAAGAAGTCGACCACCGCCTGCTCGTACGCCGGGTCGAGGGTCAGGTACGGGTCCTCGAAGTCGCCCATGACGCCGAGCTGCTGGAACTGGCGGACGTGGGCCGCGACGTGCCTTTCGGCGAAGGCGCGGCAGCGGCGGCGCACGTCGATCCGCGGCGCCTCCAGGGCGCCCTCCCCCAGCTCGCGGAGCACCTGGACCTCGATCGGCATCCCATGGCAGTCCCACCCGGGAACGTAGGGCGCATCGAAGCCCATCATCGTGCGGATGCGGACGACCATGTCCTTGAGGATCTTGTTCATCCCCGTGCCGATGTGGAGGTCGCCGCTGGCATAGGGCGGGCCGTCGTGGAGGATGTACTTGGGGCGGCCTGCCCTGGCGTCGCGGATGAGCTGGTAGAGGCCCATCTCGCGCCATCGGCGCTGGAACTCCGGCTCGCGCTGCCGGAGGCTGGCCTTCATCTTGAACGGGGTCTTGGGCAGATGGACAGTATCGCGGTAGTTCATCGCGAGGGTTCCTTGGTCGGGGCCGGCGGGGGTCAGCACTCGGCGACGACCCGCTCGACGAGCCGCTGGAGTTTCGGGGCGGCTCCCTGCGCGGT
>CAZDNN010000823.1:0-2139 GCA_964506385.1 uncultured Planctomycetota bacterium | reverse complement strand
CGGCGAGCTGACCACCCGCTGCCAGGTCCGGCGATCGTGGGGGGTGAACTCCCATCGCCACAGCTCTTTGCCCGTCTCGGGGTCGTGCCCCGTTACGAACTCGCCGGCCGCGACGATCAGCTCGCGGCGGCCCGCCCATTCGCAGGGCACGATCGTGAAGTAGCCTTCGGTCGACTCGTCGGTCGCGTCGGTCGGCCGGACGTGCTTCCACAGGTCTTGGCCCGTCCTGGGGTCGATGGCGAGGAAGAACGAGGGCAGCGGCCCCGTGCGACCGCCCGTCGGCGCGTTGTACTTGCCTGGATTGGGGTTCTGGAACACGGGGACGTAGAGCTTGCCGCGGTAGAGCAGCGGGGTGGGGTGGTAGCCCCACTTGACGACGAATCGGCCGTGGTCCCGCTCGAGGTCCCGCCGCCAGAGCTCCTTGCCGGCGAAGTCGAAGGCGGCGAGATGGCCCGTGCCGGTGTAGAACCACACGGTGGTGCCGTCGGTGACGGCGGAGTTGTTGGCCGCGGTGTTCTTGCCTATGGCATAGCGGTTCGGCCCGAGGGTCCTCTGCCAGAGGATCTTCCCTGTCTTGACGTCGAGGCAGAGGCCGACGACGTCGAGCTTCTGACCGCCCTTCTCGGACCCGGAGAGTGCCGTGATGAAGACGTGGCCCTCCCACACGATGGGCGTGGCGGCGGAGCGGCTGACCATGGGCGTCCGCCACAGGACGTTCTCCGACTTGCTCCAGGTCTCGGGCAGGCCGGTCTCGTCGGTCCAGCCCTGGAGATGGGGTCCCCGCCACTGCGGCCAGTTGGCCGCGGAGGCGAGCGTCGTGCCGGCGAAGAGGATGGCGGCGATCGTCAGGGCACGCGGCAGGCTCATGGGCGGTGGATCCTCAGTTGTCGGTCATCAGGGAGGCCCGCGATGGAGCGCCTATTCTACGCGGGGCCGGGCCTTTTGCAAAACAGCGCGGTCCCGACTATCATAGGCCGCCGTACCCGCGAATCCCCAGATGGAGCCAGCCCATGCTCTCCGACCGTGTCGGCCGCATCGATGCCTCGGGCATCCGGAAGATCTTCGACCTCGTCGCCACGATGAAGGACCCGATCAACCTGAGCATCGGCCAGCCCGACTTCGACGTGCCCGAGCCGGTGAAGGACACGGCCATCGAGGCCATCCGCGCCGGCTTCAACCGCTACACCGTCACCCAGGGCATCCCCGAGCTCCACGAGCGCGTCCGCGCCATGCTCGCCGAGACCCGCGGCTACGAGCCCGAGGGCCTGCTCATCACCTCAGGCACCTCGGGGGGCCTGCACCTCGCGCTGCTCGCCACCGTCAATCCCGGCGACGAGGTGATCTTCCCCGACCCCTATTTCGTGATGTACAAGCATCTCGTCCACCTCTGCGACGGCCGGTGCGTCTACCTCGACACCTATCCCGACTTCCGCCTCCGCCGCGACGCCCTCGAGCCTCTCATCACCGACCGCACGAAGATGATCGTCCTCAACAGCCCCTGCAACCCCACCGGCACCGTCTACACCGCCGACGAGCTGCGCATGGCCGCCGAGCTGGCCCGCGAGCGCGACGTCCTGCTCCTCTCCGACGAGATCTACGACTCCTACGTCTACGACGGCGCCTACACGTCCCTCGCCGCGCTCTGCCCGGAGCGGACGCTGCTGCTCGGCGGCTTCTCGAAGACCTATGCCATGACCGGCTGGCGCCTCGGCTACGCCGCCGGCCCGCCCGACGTCATCGGACAGATGACCAAGCTCCAGCAGTACACCTTCGTGTGCGCCCCATCGTTCACCCAGAAAGCCGGGGTCGCCGCGCTCGACATCGACGTGGCTGAGCAGATGGCCGTCTACCGCCGCAAGCGCGACCGCATCTACGAGGGCCTGGTGGACGCGGGCTACGAGGTCGAGAAGCCTGGCGGCGCCTTCTACATCTTCCCCAAGTGTCCGTGGGGCACGGGCATGGAGTTCGTCGAGGAGGCCATCCGCCGCAACCTGCTGGTCATCCCTGGCGGCGTCTTCTCCGAGCGCGACACCCACTTCCGCATCGCCTACCCCGCCCCCGACGCGACCATCGACCGCGGCCTCGATGTCCTCCGCCGCCTCGCCCGCCGCTGAGCTCGCCCGTCCGCGAGCGCCGTCC
>CAZDNN010000822.1:0-2149 GCA_964506385.1 uncultured Planctomycetota bacterium | reverse complement strand
GCGAGGACGATTCAGAACACCGGGCCGCGGTCCCCAAGATCCGGGGCCAGACTCGGGAGGAAGTGTGTGAACACCGGGTCGGACACCCTTGCATGAGGAGGAGAGGGCGATGCAGGCGATCGCGCTGTGGGTGATCCCCGGGCTGACCGAGTGGATGGAGAGCCTGCCTGGCGCGGTCGCGATCGAGCTGATCGGCGCGCTCCCACAAGGTGCGGGCCATGGTCGTGCGGGAGGACACGCTCATGCGGTTCGCCGGCGAGTTCAAGACCGATGAGCCGGACGTGGAGAAGAGGCACCACAGGACGCGGGTGCGGACGCTCCGCGAGATGGCCAAGGCGTACACGGCGGAGCCGCACAAGTTCATCACAGTCGAGGTCTGCATCGCCGAAGCCGGTCCCGCCGGAGGCGAGGCGATCCCAGCATCGTGAGGCGACACCATGACCTTCGACGTCATTGACTACATCGCCGAGTGCTTCGCGGAGGGCGGGTTGCCGGCGCGGATCACAGGCAAGTTCGTGGTGCTGCGAAACGGCGAGCATCGCGTCGCCGTCTTCGCGCCGCGGGAGCTGGCGGTCTACCACGCGAACATCGTCGAGCGCTTCCTCGCAGGGCGCGGCATCGCGGGCCGCTACAATCCCAGAGGCGACGCCTTCCGCCCCGCGACCGATGCGTGGCACATCGAGGGCGGCGGCCTCTGGGACTGGGACCGCGCGGGCGGCCTGGTCGAGATATACGGCCGATCGCGGTCATACGGCAGCGTCGAGCTCGACCTGCTGGCGGCGGACCTGCGCGAGACGGGCGCCTTCGATGGGGCGACCGTCGTAGCCCGTCGATAGGGGACGCCGCCAGCGAGATTTGGGTGGGGCGTGGCGTCGGTCGGTCATCTCACAGTTAAACGACTGCGAGATTCCCGATGCCGCCGCTGGGCAGGCTGCGGGACGCCCTGTTCGCCCTTCGTCATTGCCGGCGACGGGCCCGCGTGGGGCAGTGAGGCCGCCGTATCGGCCGCTGGCCGCAGGAGGCCCATGCAGGGAGCGCCCGAGGAGACGCCGCGACCCAGCGCCAGACTTCAGGCATCGCCGCCACGAGGGACGGAACCCACGAGCCCCGCGAGGCGTCTAAGTGACTGTACCGCGCTCCATGTCCCCACGAACCATGAGGAGACGAGCGATGAGGACGACACGGGCGGTTGGCCTGCTGGCGTTAGTGCTTGCGATGTCGGGACTTGTGGCGGAGCAGGCCTCGGCCTGCCGCATCGTGCCCACCCCCATGCCGATCGTGCGGCCCACTCGGCCGGCCCGCCGCCCCCTCGAAACGCGGCGCCACACCGCCGAGATCGAGATCAAGGGGCCGGTGGCCCGGGTCGCTGTGGACGCCGTCTTCTACAACCCCAACGCCTACCGGCTCGAAGGCACGTACTTCTTCCCCCTGGAAGCTAACGCCGCCGTCGATGACTTCCAGATGGATATCAACGGGAAGATGGTCCGGGGCGAGCTCCTCGACGCCGACAAGGCCCGCGGCATCTACGAGGGCATCGTCCGCAAGATGAAGGACCCCGGGCTCCTGGAGTTCGTGGGCACCAAGATGCTCAAGTGCCGCGTCTACCCGATGGAGCCGAACTCCGAGACGAAGGTCAAGCTGACTTACTCGCTGGCGCTGAAGGCCGACGGCGGCCTCTACGGCTTCACCTACCCCCTGCGGTCTGCGAGGCCGGAGGCGGGGACGATCGGCAACGTGGCGCTCCGCGTGAAGGTCGAGCAGGCCGACGGCATCAAGACGATCTACTCACCGACCCATCAGGTGGACGTCAAGCGCGATGGCGACCACAAGGCCACACTCGGCTTCGAGCAGGCTAACCTGAACCCCGAGCGGGACTTCCAGCTCTACTTCAGCGTCTCCAGGAAGGACGTCGGCCTGAGCGTGGTGACCCACAAGCCGGCCGGCGAGGCAGGCTACTTCCTGCTCACCGCGGCTCCCAAGGTCGAGGTCACCGAGGCGGAGGTCGCGGCGAAGAGCATTCTGTTCGTCATCGACACCTCCGGCTCAATGCAGGGCGACAAGATCCGCCAGGCGCAAGGTGCCCTCCGCTACTGCGTCAACAGCCTGAAGCCCAAGGACAGCTTCGGCATCATCACCTTCGCCACCGAGC
>CAZDNN010000821.1:0-2149 GCA_964506385.1 uncultured Planctomycetota bacterium | reverse complement strand
CCCGATGCTCGTCGATCCCACGGGACTCGACTTCCGCCCGCGGGAGGGCTCGCCGCTCATTGACGCGGGCGAGGCCATCGAGGGCATCACCGACGGCTGCAAGGGCAAGGCGCCCGACATCGGCGCCTATGAGTTCGGCGCGCCCCGCTGGGTGCCCGGCTACCGCAATCTGCTGTGGGTGCTCCCAGTCAGGGACGGCCTCCGGGTCCGGCTTGCCATGCCGCCGCTGGAGCCCGTGACCGTCGAGGCGGCGGGACGGACGCTTACGTTCACGCCGTCGGACTGGGCGGTGCCCCAGACGATCCCCGTCGCAGGCCAAGCGGTCCGCGTGGCCATCCCAAGGATGCAGCTCGAGCGCACGGTGGGCCTTGGCGGTCTGGACCCCCTCCACGGCCTCAAGCTCAAGTTCCGCACCGTTCCGTAGGAGATGCCGGAATGAAACGTCGCGACTTCATCAGGACAATCGGCGCGGGCGCGGCCCTCGCCGCGGCAGGCCCCGCCCTCGCGCAGGAGAAGCCCATGCGCCCGAACATCCTGTTCGCCCTCGCCGACGACTGGTCGTGGCCGCAATCGCATGGGGTCGAGGACCCCGTGCTGAAGACGCCGACGTGGGACCGCCTGGCGCGCGAGGGCGTGGTGTTCCGCAACGCCTACGTCTCGGCGCCCTCGTGCACGCCGAGCCGCGGGGCGATGCTCACGGGGCAGTGCCACTGGCGGCTCGAGGAGGGCGGCGACCTCTGGTCGATCCTCCCCGCGAAGTTCGCCGTCTACCCCGACCTGCTCGAGGCCGCGGGCTACCACGTCGGCTTCTGCCGCAAGGGCTGGGGCCCTGGCAACGAGAAGGGCGGCGGCCGCACGCGCAACCCCGCCGGCAACCGTTACAGGAGCCTCGCCGACTTCCTGGCCAAGCGCCCCAAGGGCAAGCCCTTCTGCTTCTGGTTCGGCAGCTTCGATCCCCACCGCGGCTACAAGCTCCGCTCCGGCGTCCAAAGCGGCATGGACCCGACCCGGGTGAAGCTGCCCGCCTGCCTGCCCGACGACCCGATCGTGCGCAGCGACCTGTGCGACTACTACTGGGAGGTCCAGCGCTTCGACCGCGAGACGGGCGAAATGCTCGAGCTCCTGGAGAAAGCCGGCGAGCTCGACAACACCATCGTCGTCATGTCAGGCGACAACGGCCTGCCGTTCCCCCACTGCAAGAGCAACCTCTACGACACCGGCACCCGCGTGCCGCTGGCCGTGATGTGGAAGGCGAAGGCCAAGGGCGGCCGCGCCGTGGACGACTTCGTGAGCATGGCCGACCTGGCGCCCACGTTCCTCGAGGCGGCCGGCCTGAAGCCTCCGCACGCGATGACGGCGCGCAGCTTCCTCGGCATCCTGCTCTCGGGCAAGAGCGGCCAGGTCGATCCCAAGCGCGACCACGTGCTCACGGGGATGGAGCGCCACGCCTGGGCGCGGCCCGGCGGCCTCGGCTACCCGATGCGGGCCATCCGCACCCACGACTTCCTCTACATCCGCAACTTCAAGCCCGACCGCTGGCCCGCCGGCGACCCCGAGAGCTACGGCGACATCGACGGCTCGCCCACCAAGACCTTCATGATGAAGCACCGCGGCGACCCGAAGGTCAAGCCGCTCTTCGCCCTCGCCTTCGGCAAGCGCCCCGCCGAGGAGCTATACGACATCCGGAAAGACCCTGGCCAGCTCCACAACGTCGCCGGCGACCCCGCCTACGCCGACGCCAGGAAGAAGCTCGCCGACCAGCTCGCCGCCGAGCTCAAGGCGACCGCTGACCCCCGCATCCTCGGCAAGGGCGACGTCTTCGACACCTACCCCTACGTCCCCCGCATGCGCAAGCGGAAGCCCAAGCCGAAGAAGGGGCGCTGACCCGACGCCATCGCCTTCTGCCCTTGCCCTCTCCCGCCGGGAGAGGGCGCCGCCCGGCCGCCGGCCGCAGCGGGCAGCGCGGCCGGTAAGGAGCCACCGGGAGGGCGAGGCTCCTGCCGAGCCGACCCCCGACCCACCTCCCCGCCCGTCTACACGATGGGAGGGCGAGGCTCCCGCCGAGCCGACCCCCGACCCACCTCCCCGCCCGTCTGCACGATGGGAGGGCGAGACGATACCGGCGCCGACACTCCGGTACGGGAGAACC
>CAZDNN010000820.1:0-2159 GCA_964506385.1 uncultured Planctomycetota bacterium | reverse complement strand
CCGCGTCTTGGAGAGGGGTGCCCCGATGGCCGAGTCAGATCCGGCGCCCGCTCATCCGGGCATCTTCCGGCGGTGCCGCTGGCTCGCCGTGTGCGTCGCCCTGTGCAGCGCGTGCGCCCCGGCGGTCCGGCGGCCGGGGCCGCAGGATCGGGCGCCGCGGCTCCTGAAGGTCTTCCTCGCCGACTTCAACGATGTCCCGCGGCCGGAGGGGTACACCCGCGAGTACTTCCGCGAGCTCTTCTTCGGCGTCGGCCAGCCGCGGCGCACGCCTGAGGGGCGGCCCCTCGCGGGCAGCGTGCGCGAGTACTTCCTCCACCTGACCGACGGGCGGATCGACATCGAGGGCGAGGTCGCCGACTGGGTGCGCATCGACCGCGACATCACGAAGGTGCCCCACTGGAAGCGCGGGATGCAGCCCTTCGGCGAGAGCTGGCCGGTCATCGTCGCCGAGACGCTGCGAGCCCACGGCATCGGCGGCGGAGACGCACGGGAGAAGCTCCGCCTGTCCGACGGCCGCATGCCCGAGCTCCTCGTGTTCCTCAACACCGACTGGGGCATCGGCGGCGTGAACCGCGGCTGGCCGAAGCTCAAGGAGGTGCTCCACCGCATGAAGCTCGGCGGCCTGTGGGACGAGGCCTGGCGCTCGCTCCCGTCGCCCTACAGCAGCTTCTCCGCCACCATCTGGCGCAAGGCACCGCGCTCGAAGAAAGACGGCACCATCGACAAGGTGCCGCCAGCCGGCGAACTGGAGCTCTTTCCCCTTTCAATCATGATGCACGAGATGGGCCACCAGTTGGCCGCTCTGCCCGACCTCTACGGCCCGGCGTACGCGCCGTGGGGCGTGTTCGACCTGATGGGCGGGCCGGCCGCGCAGACCCATTTCCCCATGACCGTCTCCGCCTTCCTCCGCGAACGCAAGGGCTGGATGCGCTACACCGACATGCTGCGGCGGTCCGCGCGCGACATCGCCGTCGCCCCGCTCGAAACCCACAAGCAGGCGCTCCGATTCCCCCAGGGGCCGAACCAGGAGGCCATCGTCGCGACGAACCGCTGGCGGCTCGAATACCCCCGCGACTACAGCCAGCCGCCCGCCAACAAGGGGCCGCGGCTCCTCCTCTACCGCGTCGATCCCGCGGGCCGGCGGCGCATCCTCCATGCCGGCCGCCCCCACCGCAAGATCACGACCATGATCCGACGCCCCGAGCACTACGGCGAGGTCTGGGGCGAGGGCGCCTTCACCGAGGTCACCGCGGCAACGCGACCTTCGAGCCGCAACGCCCTCGGCGAGCTCTGGTGGGAGTTCCGCCGCATCCGCCAGGGCGCGGGCGACGAGATGCGCCTCGACGCCGACTGCCGCGCCGCCGATCTCATCGAGACGCACGACCAAGCGGAATGGACGGGCGGCCGCGCCACGCGACGCGACCGCGTGCTGCATTGCCAGACCCAGCCCGGACAGGCGCTGACCGCGCGATTCCGCCTCCCCGCGCGCGGGCCACAGCGGCTCTACGCCACCGTAGCCCTGCGCGACAAAGGCGACGCCGCGGCCACCTTCTCCGTCCAGGCCGCCGACGGGCCGGCGACGACGGTCACCCTCGGCGCCGCGCGGCGCCGGGCCACGGTGGCCGCCGACCTGATGGGCTTCTCCGGCGACCTCACGCTCTCGGTGCGGCCGGCCGAGGACGGCGCGACGGCGCGGCTGGAGATCGCGGAGGCCTGGCTCGTCAGCATCCCCGCCGCCGAGGCCGACCTGGTGGCCGCGAAACCCGCCACCGCCTCGCGCCAGCTCCCGTCGCCGGCCACCACGGTCCTCAAGGACGGCCTCCACTACGGCCCGCAGGTCGCGCAGATCCCCCTCGGCGGCGCAAGCCCCAAGACGTGGACCGCCGAGTGGCGCCTGACGCTCCCCGACGCCCCCACGACGCTCCGTGCCCTGGTCGGCCTCACGGAGGGCTCTCCCGCGGGCGCCCGCGCGCGCGTGACCCTGACCGCGCACCACGGCGACCATCGGCATCCCCTCATGCGCGACCTCGACCTCGCGGCCCACCCCGACGCCGACGCCCGCCGCGACCCCCTCCGCAGCAACCTGCCCGCCGTCCTCGACCTCGCGCTCCCCGCCGCGCTGCGTGGCAAGGAGATCACCCTGCATCTCGCCGCCACCG
>CAZDNN010000819.1:0-2161 GCA_964506385.1 uncultured Planctomycetota bacterium | reverse complement strand
TCGACGATCGCATGACACACATTTCGACCGGCGGCGGCGCGTCCCTGGAGTTCCTCGAGGGGCGCGAGCTGCCGGGTATCGCGGCGCTGAAGGACAGGTAGTGTCGAGGAAGATCCAGATCGCTCCGTCGCTTCTGGCCTGCGACTGGCTTCGCCTCGGCGAGGAGGTCCGGTCGGTCGAGGATGGGGGGGCCGATCTTCTGCACTGTGACATCATGGACGGCCACTATGTGCCGAACCTCTCGTTCGGCACGCCGATCGTCGAGGCCCTGGGGCAGGTGGCCGCGGTGCCGCTCGATGTGCACCTGATGCTCGACAACCCTGGCGAGTACATCGAGCGGTTCGCCGAGGCCGGCGCCTCGATCGTCGGGTTCCACGTGGAGGCCACCCGGGAACCCGCGACGCTCATCAGCCGGATCCACGACTGCGGGAAGCGGGCGAGCCTGACGCTCAACCCCGGCACCCCTGCGGGTGCTGTGGCGGATTATCTGTCCGTCGTGGACCAGGTGCTCGTGATGAGCGTGCATCCGGGTTTCGGCGGCCAGGCGTTCATCCCGGAGGCGTTAGAGAAGGTGCGCTGGATTCGCGAACGGGCGCCGGCGCTCGATGTCGAGATCGACGGCGGCATCAGCCCGGAGACGGCGCCGAGGGCGGCGGCGGCGGGTGCTAACGTGCTCGTCGCCGGCACGGCCATCTTCGGCGCCACCGACCGGCGCGCCGCGATCCAGGCCTTGCGTCAGGCCTGCGCGGCGGCGTCCGGCGAAGGCGGCGGCCTTCCGGGAGGGCAATGTGAGTGCCAAGACGGATCCGAAGAAGCGGGCCGCCAGGGAAAAGGTCTCGACGGGCATGCTCCTGAACCGGGTGCTGCCCCATGAGCGGCGGTACGTGGCGCGCGAGCTGCACGAGTCGCTGCTCGACCTGCCAGGGATCTGGGCCCCATCGGAGGTCTTCGAGCACGAGTCGATCAGCTACCGGCTCAAGGGCCGCGCCTTCGTGCACATGGCCCCGCCGCTTGAGGGCGACGGCGTCGAGATCCACATCCTCGAGGGCCTCTACGCCATGCCCACGCTGCTGGAGATGGCCAAAGAGCTTCCCGAGTCGGCGCAGGTCGAGTCGCACGTCTCGGCGCCCCACCGCCACACCCGCGGCGGGGAGTTGAGCATCCGCGTCACGCGGGAGAACCTGCGCCACGTCTTCCGGTTTCTGCTCAGGCTCTATCGCCGCGAGCGGGGCTTCTGACCCGACGCTTGGCGAGGCATCGCAATGGGCTCGATCCTGCTCGCTGCGGCCGGCGCCACCACCTGGGACGAGGAGGAGCGCCTCCTGGGCAGCCGCAGCCTCCCCCTTTCTGAGAGCGGGCGCCAGCAGGTCCACGACCTCGCCCGGCAGCTTATCGACATGCCCTTGCGCGTCATCTACACCGGCAACAGCCGCCACTGCCTCGAGAGCGCCCGCATCCTCGCCCAGGGCCACCGCTGCCGCGTCCGGTGTCTCGATGCCCTCGCGGAGGTCAACCACGGGCTCTGGGAGGGCCTGTCCTTCTGCGAGATCGAGCGCCGCTACCCGCGCTCCTACCGCACCTGGCTCCGCGACCCCCACGCCATCCAGCCGCCCGCGGGCGAGACGGTCGCCCAGGCGTACAGGCGGCTGAGCGGCGCCATCCACTGGATCGTCCGCCGCCACCGCGAGGAGCTCGTCGGGGTCGTCGCCCCTAACCTCCTGCGGGCGCTCGCCCAGTGCTGCCTGCGCGGGCGCGGGCCCGAGGCCGCCTGGGACCTCTCCCGCGAGGATGCCCAGTGGGAGGTCTTCTCCGTCCCAGACCGCATCGAGGGGATCGCCTGACCATGGCTTGGCTCAGCAAGCGACGCTCTATCCCCGATGGCCTCTGGACGAAGTGCCCCGCGTGCGGCCTGATGGTCTACAAGCGCGAGGTCGAGCAGGCGCTCGAGGTCTGCCCCAAGTGTGATTTCCACTGGTCCCTCTCCGCGTCCGAGCGCATCGCCATCACCCTCGACGAAGGCTCCTTCACGGAGTTCGACGCGGACATCCGGCCGACCGACCCGCTCGGCTTCGTGGACCGCGAGCCCTACCCCGAGCGCCTCGCGCGCTACCAGCAGAAGACCGGCCTGCACGACGCCGTGGTCATCGGCCGCGGCGCGATC
>CAZDNN010000818.1:0-2174 GCA_964506385.1 uncultured Planctomycetota bacterium | reverse complement strand
CGACTACAGCTCCCTCGACGAGCTGCGGCGGCAGTGTGGCGAGCTCATGCACCTGCGCGAGCAGCAGGGCGACATGGCCGCGCGCCGCCAGCGCATCGAGGCCGAGGTGGACGCGACGTTCGCCCAGTACGGCGAGACGCGGCCCCAGGGCATGGGGCTCTCCGCCGCCGTCGAGGGCCTCCAGACCCGCATGAGCCAAGCCATACGTCTTCAGCGGCAGATCGCCGACTTCGAGCGCCGCATCGCCGAGGAAGAGGAGCGCCACCGCAGGCACCGCCAGGCCGCCGAGCAGCTCACCGAGAAGATCCGCACCGTCCTCAACGACGCAGGCATCCCCGAAAGCACGGCCATCGACGAGGGAATCGCCGAGTACGAGCGGCGCCTCAAGGACCATCAGCGCCTTCGCCGACTCGTCACCCGCGACATCCCGCAGACCCGCGCCCGCACCGTCGAAGAGGAGGAGGTCCAGAGGTGGGAGGCCGAGCTCGACCGCCTCCACCGCGCCATCGCCACCCAGCGCGAGGAGCGGCCGGGCCTCGTCGCCGTCGAGGGCACAGAGGACGCCCGCGCCTACCGACGCCAGCGCGACGAGATCCGGCGACGCATCGGCGAGCTCGAAGAGCAAGCCCACGAGACCGGGACACGCATCGTGGCCACACTCAACCGCTACCACGACGAGCAGCCCCGCCTCCGCGAGCTGCTCGAAGAGCGCGAGCGGCAGATCGCCAGGGCCAGGGGACACCAGGCGGCGCTGGCACTCGCCGCCGCGCAACTCGAAGAGATCGGCCGCGAGGTCCACGGCCGATGGGCAGAGGAACTCAACCGCTCGACCAGCCGCCTCCTCGAGCGCATCGCCCCCACCCTCAGCGACCTGAAGTTCGACAGCCGCCTCCACTTCGGCCTCTGGCACGAGAGCGTCACCATGCCCCTGAGCAGCAGAGAGCCCGGCCCCATCCTGAGCGCCGGCACCTGGGACCAGCTCTACCTCGCCGTGCGGCTCGGCATCGCCGACTTCATCGCCCAGCGAGGCAGCGGCGGCCTGCTCCTGCTCGACGACCCCTTCGCCCACTTCGACGACACCCGCTTCCGCAGCGCCATGCGCGTCCTCGCTGAAATGGCCGGCGGGCGCCATCAGGTCATCATCTTCTCCTGCCAGCGCCAGCGCTTCGAGTGGCTCCGCTCGCAGGACCCCGAGTGGTTCGACGCGCACGTCGCCACCCGCCGCATCGATCGAGCCGCGACCCCGCCCAGCTAGCCGGAGCGACGCGATGCCACGCGTCCCGCTCACCACGATCCTGCTCGCCGCCTCTGCACTCGCGGCATCCGTCTGCCTGTCTGGCGAGGCGGCGCACAGGGCTTCCGCCTCCACCACGGGCCTCACGCTCAAGCCTGTCACCCAAGGCGAGCGGGCCGGCTGGCAGCGCGCCGAGCAGGCCCTCGACTTCTTCCTCGGCCCCTGCCACTACCGCGTCCGCTACATCGCCTACCTCGACCCCAAGCAGCCCGACCGCGCGATCCCCGGCGAGGGCACCATCGGCATGCCCATGCCCTCAAGCTGCAACTGGTACCACGGCGGCTTCCTCTTCATCCGTGTCAACGGCCGGGACCTGGGCGCGACGCGGCTCCATCGCGCCTGCGTCGCCGAAACAGGCGCCCGGGCCGTGGGCGACATGGTCTGGGACAGCCCGCAGGCGGTCGTGCGCGTCCGCTTCCTCGGCCTGCCCGGCGACGACAAGCTCCTCTGCGAGGTCGCCATCGAGCCGAAGGCCGAGATCCGCGACCTTCGGCTGTTGCTCCGCTGCTACCCCAGCTTCTTCACCGCGTGGCATAAGCGCAACGGGGATCGGAAGATACAAACCCCCGCCACGACCGTCAGCCAGGGCCAGAACCTCAAGCTCCCCGCCGCACAGCACTGGTACGCCGTCTACCACGACACCGTCTTCGACGTCGCGCGCGGCGAGGGCGACGGCCCCTGCGCCGCGCTCTTCCTGCCCGACGACGTGCAGACCGTGCGGTTCCGGCCCGGCAGCTACGCCGTGGAGACCGAGCTCGTCTGCCCGCCTGCTAAGCGCAGCATCCACGTGGCTTTATGGGACTGCCGGGGGCAGGCCAACGCCGATGTCCTGGCGGCGTTTCGACGCCACGCCCGCCGCTGGCAGCGGGAGCTCGCGGAG
>CAZDNN010000817.1:0-2176 GCA_964506385.1 uncultured Planctomycetota bacterium | reverse complement strand
GACTCGCCATCGCCTGTCAAGTACGTCGCTCAACTTTTTTTCTCGCGGCCGGCACCGGCCAGCCTCCCCATATCCTGCGGACCACTCGCTCCGCGTCAACCGCGCTTGCATGGTTCGGCGGCTGCGCTATGATAGGCCGAGCGCGAGTGGGATGCCTCTCCAGGCTACTATTGGCAGGAGGATCGACGTGCCGGGACAAGTCATTGACGGCGAGGCGATTGCGGCGAAGATCAAGGAGCGGCTGGCGCTCGAAATCGAGGCGCTCAAGGCCACGGGCAAGGCGCCACACCTCGTGGCCCTCCAGGCCAACGACGATGCCGGCTCCCGCATGTACGTCAAGAGCCAGAAGCGGAGCTGCGAAGAGATCGGCATCGCCTACTCGATCGACGAGCAGCCAACCAACAGCACCCAGGCGCAGCTCGAGGCCCGCATCGCCGAGCTCAACGCCGACCCCAAGGTCACCGGCATCATCATCCAGATGCCCCTGCCAGAGGGATGCGACAGCCGCACCCTCCAGGCGAAGATCAACCCGATGAAGGACGCCGAGGGCATGTGCCCGGCCAACCTCGGCCGCGTGGTGCTCGCGTGCAGCGAGGCCGCCATGGCACGTCGCGGCGTGCCGAAGGACTACGATGCCTGGCTCGAGCAGAGCCTCACCTGGGAGCTCCCCGCCCCGGCGCCCTGCACGGCCATCGGCTCGATGGAGCTCATCCGCTCGACCGGCATTGACCTCTACGGCAAGCACGCCGTGGTCGTCGGCCACAGCGAGATCGTCGGCAAGCCCATGGCCCTGCTCCTCCTCAGCCACTTCTGCACCGTCACCTGCTGCCACATCGCCACCCCCGACCTCGCCGCACACACCCGCCAGGCCGACATCCTCGTCTCCGCCACCGGCGTCCCCAGGGTCCGGTGGGTCGGCTACTACAAGAAGCTCCGCCGCTGGCAGAAGAACCCCGCCAAGGTCAAGAAGCCGAAGGTCGCCGACTTCGGGCCATTCATCAAGGCCGACATGATCAAGCCGGGCGCCGTGGTCATCGACATCGCGATCAACCGCGTGCCCAAGGGCCTCGACGACGAGGGCCTGCCGCTGAAGAACAAGAAGGGCAAGACCGCCTTCGTCACGAAGGGCGACGTGGACTACGAGGCCGCCCTCGAGGTGGCCAGCCACATCACCCCCGTCCCCGGCGGCGTCGGCCCCATGACCACGGCATTGCTCCTCCGCAACGTCGTCGCAGCCGCCAAGGCCAACGGCTGAGGGGCCGGAGCAAAGCGGTTCCAGGTTCCGGGTTACAGGTTCCGGGCATATGGAGACGGCCCTGTCCTCGGTGTCCTGGCACCCGGAACCAGAAACCTGGAACCAGCAACCCGGCGTGTGCGACCACGTTTCGCTCACAGTCTGGCGCCATCTGCCCGAGCGTGTGAAGCCAGAATGACGAACCCGAGCGCCGCATCCTGTGCCTGTCACGCAGCGCCGGATGCGGCGATCTTCGATGAGACGGCGACCCTCGCCGAGCGGCGCCCCGTCTCCCGCGACACCTTCCGCCTTTCCCTACGCAGCCCCCGCATCGCCGCTGCCGCACGGCCGGGGCAGTTCGTCAACGTCCTGCTCCCGTCGCCGGACTTCGGCTACCGCGTCCTGGCGGGCGAGGACGAGGCGCTTCTGGCGGCGGGCGACACTGGCGCAACGCTGATCCGCCGGCCCTTCAGCATCTGCAACGCCTATGCCTCGGGCGGAGCGCAGGCGCGCGATACGATTGACCTGCTCGTGAAGATCGTCGGGCGCGGCACCGCGCTGCTCGCTGCCCTGGAAGCGGGGACGGAGCTCAGCATCCTCGGGCCGCTGGGCAACACCTTCGAGTTGCCGCCGGCCGGGGCGACGGTGGCGCTCGTGGCTGGCGGCTGCGGCTGGGCCGGCCTCACGATGCTGGCCCACGCGCTCCGCGGGCGCAGCCACCCGACCTATGCCCTCATCGGCGCTGCGACCGTCGAGGACCTGCCGCTCCCCACCGTCGAAGGCCCGCGCCCCGAGGCCTTCGGGGACGCGATGCCCCATGTCTGCGCAACGTCGGCGCAGCTCCAGGAGTTGGGCATCACGGTGGCCGTGGCGGCGGAGCAGGGTGGGGCGGCCTACCGCGGCTTCGTGACCGACCTGCTCGAACGATTCCTCGCAACCGAG
>CAZDNN010000816.1:0-2194 GCA_964506385.1 uncultured Planctomycetota bacterium | reverse complement strand
CCCGGACGTCGAGCTGCATCATCCCGACTATGGCAATCCCTTCTGGGTGGTGCCGTTGTGCCACCTGTGCCACATGCAGCGTCACTTCGCCGAGTGGCGGGTGGTCGGCGGCGGGCCGGTGAAGTATCCCGAGGAGTATCGCGAGGCCGAGGCGCACGCGGGCATGGAGGCCACGCGCCGTTTGCAATGCAGCGGGATTTCAGGTACACTCCACGGTGAATGGTACAACGTCGCTCAGGAGTCGGATGGGGAACGAACTGCCAGTGCTGGGTTGCTGTGGCGCATTCCCGCCGGGCTTCAGCCCATCTGTTCTGGTCTGCGTGCCACCCTCGATAGGATGAGCGACGAGGAGCCGGCGCCCGTGGCGCCGGCGATGTCTGCGATGCAGGGCGCCCGAGCGAAGGGAATGGGATTCGGGCGCAGAGGGAAGGATGCTGCACGGTTTGTCCGCGCTCCCTTCCCAGTCGGGGCCGGGCGCGCGTCTCACGGTGAGGCGCGCGGGACACTTGCCCCTGTCGCCCGACGCTTGGGCACTTTGCATGAGAGGTGTAGGCTTGTCCGCACAGGAAGAGACCGTGAGGTTCTCGGACCTCTCCCTCCGAGAGACGATTCTCCAAGACATTGCAGCCGCGGGGTTCGAGACGCCGACCCCTATCCAGGGCGCGTGCATTCCGCCGGCGCTGGCGGGGAAGGACGTGATCGGGCTGGCGCAGACGGGGACTGGGAAGACCGCGGCGTTCGCGCTGCCGATCATCGAGCGGATGGCCCACAAGGAGGGCATGGGGGCGCTCGTGCTGGCGCCGACTCGCGAGCTGGCTCAGCAGATCACCGCGATGTTCAAGGAGCTGGGCCGTTCGAGCGGCATCCGCGTGGCGACGGTGGTCGGGGGGATCCCGATCAAGAACGACTGGAGCGCGCTGGCGTCGTGGCCGAACGTGCTTGTGGCGACGCCGGGGCGTCTGATCGACCACATCGAGTCGAAGGCCGTCTGTCTGGACGGGATCGAGGTGCTGGTGGTGGACGAGGCGGACCGTATGCACGACATGGGGTTCATCCCGCAGATCCGCCGCATCCTCGCCGAGCTGCCGTCCGAGCGGCAGACGCTGATGCTCACGGCCACGATGCCGCCGGATGTCGAGCAGATCGCGCGGCGGAACATGCGGGACCCCATCCGCGTGCAGGTCGGCCGGCGCTCGGCGCCCGCCGAGCGTGCGGAGCAGCAGCTCTTCAAGGTCAACGATCGCGACAAGACGCCGCTGCTGCTCCAGCTCCTGCGGGAGAGCGAGGGGCGGGTGCTGGTGTTCGTCCGGACGAAGGTGGGGGTGGACCGCCTGGCGCGGGTGGTGCGCAGCCGTGGGTTCAACATCGCGCGGCTCCACTCGAACCGCGCGCAGGCCGAGCGCGACGAGGCGATGGCCGGCTTCCGCGACGGCACGTACCGCATTCTGATCGCGACGGACATCGCGGCGCGGGGACTCGACGTGGCGAACATCGAGCACGTCATCAACTACGACTTCCCCCACGCCGCCGAGGACTACGTCCATCGCATCGGCCGCACCGCCCGCGTGGCGGCGAGGGGCCTCGCCACGACCTTCGTCACGCGCTCCGACGTACGCTACCTGCACGCGCTCGAGCGGCTCCTCGGCGAGACCCTCCCGCTCAAGAACCCCGATGGCTCCGAGACCGAGATCGCCCGGCCGCGGCCGAAGCCCAGGGGCGGCCGGAGCCGGGGGCGGCGGCCCAAGCCCAGAAGCCGGCGACGGAGCGGGCATAGCCGAAGCCAGTCCTGAGCGGGCGGCCTTGCTTCCCACACCATTGCCGGGTACGCTGTCTTGAGGACAGGAGCGGCCGTGTGATGTATCTTTGGGCAACGCTTCTGGTCGTCCTCAACCTCGTGTGGCTGGGGATGGTCGTCTTCCAGTTCCCAGGGAACTGGGCGATGGTGTGGACGACGTGCCTTGTGGCGTGGTGGCAGTGGGACGTACAGATGATCGGGGTCGCGCCGCTCGCCGCGATCTTCGCTCTGGCGCTGCTCGGGGAGTTCCTGGAGTTCACCTCGGGGATGCGCGGGGCGAAGAAGCGGGGGGGCAATTGGGTGACGTCGCTGGGCGTTCTGGCCGGGGCTGTCCTCGGGGCGATTGCCGGGACGCTGCTGATCCCGATCCCGCTGATCGGGTCGCTCGCGGGGGTGTGC
>CAZDNN010000815.1:0-2209 GCA_964506385.1 uncultured Planctomycetota bacterium | reverse complement strand
TGAGCACACCGTATGGGATCGAGCGACTCTGCGGGCCGACTCCGCCGAAGCGGCTGCGTCGCCTCGCGAAGGCGGATCGATCCCGTACGGCTTGCCCTGCGTGGGAACCCCCGCGGCCCTGTGGAGGAGACGAGCAAACCCAACGGAGTTGGCTTTGCTCTCTCGTGTGCCCAGCGCGAGTTTTCCTCTTGCGTTCCGGGCTCAGCCCGCGTTACGGACTTGAACGGATCGCGACGGGCTGGTAGAGATGGGTGGTGGTCGTGAACTCCGGTAGTTGAGGGCAGAACGTGATGAGAGCTGCGTTGGGAGCTTCCGCTCTGGTCTGGGCACTCCTCGTGGGCATCTGCCAGGCTGCGACGCCGTCGGCCGCGCGCGTCGGCGACCTGCGGTCGGCGATCGCGTCCGTTCGACAGAGCGCGGCGGCGGCGCTCGGGCGCCTGGGCGACCGGTCGGCGGTCCCGGCCTTGGCCGGCGCTTTGAGCGACAAGGCGCCGGGCGTGCGGCGCGAGGCAGCGAAGGCCCTCGGGTCCATCAAGGACGCGCGCGCCGTGCCCGCCCTGGTGGCGGCGCTGCGGGACGACGACCGGAACGTGCGCTTCTACGCGGCCTATGCCCTCGGCGAGATCAAGGACCCGAAGGCCGCGCCGCCGCTCCTCGAGGCACTGGGCGACCCGGCTTGGTGTGTGCGCGACCAGGCCGCGTGGGCGCTGCGCGAGCTCCGCGACCCCGCCATCGCCACGCCGCTGGCAGCAGCGCTGAAGCGCAAGGACGCCGACCTCCCGCACATCCTGTGGGTCCTGCGAGGGCTTGGTGCCGAGCACGCCATCGCCCCCCTCGCCGAGCTGCGCAGGGACGGGGATGAGCGGGCCCGGCGGTTCGCCGTTCAGGCCCTCGCCGACCTCGGCGGGGAGGAGGTCGTCGAGCCGCTCATCGCCGCGCTCGGGGACACGAGCCCCGCGGTCCGCCGCCGCGCGGTCGAGGCGTTGCTCGAGATCCGGGACAAGCGGGCGCGAAAGCCGCTCCAGGCGCTCGCCGCCCGCGAGCGGGACCCGTCGCTGCGCGAGCTGGTGGCCCGAGTCGCCCTCGAGCTGTCGCGCCACCAGGACCTGGCGGCCCACTGGAGCTTCGACGACGGGAACACGAAGGTCGCGAAGGACGTCTCCGGCCGAGGCAGCAACGGCCAGATCATTGGATGCACGCCGGTGAAAGGCAAGATTGGCAAGGCCCTGGCATTCGGGAAGGAGAAGTACGTCGAGCTCGGCAAGCCGTCGGCGCTGAACATCGGGAACCAGCCGTTCACCGTCACCGCGTGGGTGAAGACGAGTGCGAAGAACGGCGTGATCGTGGCCCGGGGCGGCGCCTTCTGCGGCTACTCGCTCTACATCAAGGACGGGCTCCCGAAGTTCGGCATCCACCGCGTGCAGGACGGGCCCGCCTACATCGCCGCAGGCCAAGAGGCGATAGGCGACGGCTGGGTGCACTTGGCGGGGGTCGTCAAGGAGCGCAGCATCCAGCTCTACGTCAACGGCAAGCTGGCGGCGACGGCTAAGACCCCCGGCTACATCCCCGGCAAGTGCGGGCAGGGGATGGAGATCGGCTTCGACGTGTCCAACAGCCCCTGCGAGATCACCGATGCCCTCGAGGGCGTCATCGACGAGGTGAAGTGCTTCGACGCGGCGCTCTCGGCCGAAGAGATTGCCAAGCAGGCGAATCCCCAGCCCTCTGAGCCCAAGGAGTGATGGAGCAGTGATGGCCCCGATCATGTCGAGACGCTGGGTCCTCTGTGTCGCGCTCGCCCTGGTATCGAGCGCCGTCGCTTGGGCGGCGGCTGTGCCGGGGGCCGATGCGCTGAAGCTCGCCGCGGAGATCGTACAGATGAGCGGCGCGCCCGGCGGCATCTGCGCCGTCGTGGGGATGAAGGACGCCGAGCTGGCGCTCGCGCTGGCCAGGCAGGGCACCTTCGTCGTCCACGCCCTCTACGCCGATCCGAAGCTCTGCGGGCAGATGCGGCGCGCCATCCGCGCGAACGGTCTGTACGGCACCGTCTCCGCCGATGTCCTCGAAGAGGGGCGGCTGCCGTACACGGACAACCTCGTGAACATCCTGGTCCTCGGCCCAGGACTCGGCCTCCCGCAGCAGGAGGTGCTGCGCGCGCTGGCCCCGCTCGGCACCGCGTTCGTCGAGAAGGACGGTGGGTGGGCGAAGACCT
>CAZDNN010000814.1:0-2209 GCA_964506385.1 uncultured Planctomycetota bacterium | reverse complement strand
GTGGCGCGTTCCTGGCTCTCCAACCCTCGTGGCCTATCTTCTCTGCATCCTCTGCCCCCCTGCTCCCTCTGCGTGAGGTCCCCTTTCTTCCCGCCCGCTTCCCACCTTGCCATCGAGTCCCCCAGCGATTAGGATATGGCGCGCGCAACCGACCCGCCATGAGCGCGGCACGAATGTCGCGTGGGGTGCCGGGCCAGAAAGGAGGTGTGCAGTGAAGCTGGGCTTTGTCAGCGCCATTCTGCCGGACCTGGGGCTCGAGGACGTCGTTCAGTTCGCCGCCGTGCAGGGCTTCGACTGCGTCGAGGTCATGTGCTGGCCCGTGGGGAAGGCCGAGCGGCGCTATGCCGGCGTCACCCACATCGACGTGACGACGCTGACCAAGAGCGGCGCCGCGCGGATCAACGAGATGCTCGACTACCTCGGCGTCAGCATCAGCGGCCTCGGCTACTACCCCAACCCCCTCGCGCCCGACCGCAAGGAGGCCCGCGTCTACATCAACCATATCAAGCGGGTCATCCGCGCCGCCGAGCGCCTCGGCATCGGGCAGATGAACACCTTCATCGGCCGCGATTGGACGAAGAGCGTGGACGGCAACTGGAAGCGGTTCGGCCAGGTCTGGAAGCCGCTGGTCAAGTACGCCGAGGACCATGGGGTGCGGATCGGCATCGAGAACTGCCCGATGCTCTTCAGCGCCGACGAGTGGCCCGGGGGCAAGAACCTCGCTCACTCGCCGGCCGTCTGGCGGCGGATGTTCGAGGAGATCCCCAGCAGGAGCTTCGGGCTCAACTACGACCCGTCGCACCTGGTGTGGCAGCAGATGGACTACGTGGCGCCGCTCCGCGAGTTCGCCGACCGCATCTTCCACGTCCACGCGAAGGACTGCCGCGTGGACTGCGAGCGGCTCGACGACGTGGGCATCCTGGCCGCCCCGCTCGAGTACCACACGCCGAAGCTGCCCGGCCTGGGCGACGTGGACTGGGCTGCCTTCTTCTCTACGCTCAGCGACATCGGCTACGCCGGCCCCGTGTGCATCGAGGTCGAGGATCGCGCCTACGAGGGCTCACTCGAGATGCGGAAGGCATCGCTGCGGCAGAGCGGCGCCTACCTCCGCCAGTTCATGCCCTGGTGGGAGTGAGAGGGGGGAGGATGATTGGATGGCTGGATGAATGGATGGATGGATGGAGAGGAGAAGACACGCGACCCAGTTCCTCTTCCCTTTCCACCCATCCACCCATCCATTCATCCACCCATCCACTTCATGACGGAGTAGCCGTCCCTTTGGTGAAAGGAGACCGTTGATGGCACGGATCCCGATCGGATTGGAGCTGTACTCGGTTCGTAACGAGCTGGCGGCGGACGCCGCGGGCACCATCCGGGCCGTGGCGGAGATGGGCTACGAGGGCGTCGAGTTCGCCGGCCCGCCGCAGCACTCGGGCGCCGAGCTGCGCAAGATGCTCGACGACAACGGCCTCGTCTGCTGCGGATGGCACACGCCGTTCGACCGCGTGCAGGACGACACCCTCGCGGCGACCATCGAGCTGAACCAGACCGTTGGCAACCGCTTCATCATCATCCCCGGCATCCCCGGCCACCTCATCCAGAGCCGCGACGACTGGCTGAAGATGGCGGACTTCTTCAACGCCCTCGCCGACAAGCTCGCCCCCCACGGCATGAAGACCGGCTACCACAACCACCACATCGAGTTCACCGAGCTCGACGGCGAGCTGCCCTGGGACACCTTCTTCGGCAACACCAAGGCCGAGGTCGTCATGCAGCTCGACACAGGCAACGCCGCGAGCGGCGGCGGCAACTGCGTGGCCATCCTCGAAGGGTACCCAGGCCGCGCCACCACGGTCCACCTGAAGCCCTACCACGCCGAGCGGGGCGCCGAGGACCGCCACGCCGGCTTCCAGCCCATCATCGGCGACGACACCCTGCCCTGGGCCGACATCTTCCGCCTCTGCGAGAGCATCGGCGGCACCGAGTGGTACATCGTCGAGTACGAGAGCGACGCCTATCCGCCGCTCGAAAGCGTCAAGCGCTGCCTCGACGCGCTCAAGGCGATGGGCAAGTAGCACCCCATCACGAGGTCCACGACATGCGCACGACTAGGCGGCGCTTCCTGAGCGCCCTTGGTGCCGTGGGAGCGAGCCTGCCCCTGGCGTCCGGCGCCGACGGCGCGCCCGCAACGAGAGAAGGGAGACGGGCA
>CAZDNN010000813.1:1722-2232 GCA_964506385.1 uncultured Planctomycetota bacterium | reverse complement strand
ATCGCGGCGCTCCGGCACGGGGCCTCGCAGACGTAGTGTCCCACCCGCGCGGCCAGCACCACGCGGGCCCCCTGGACCGGCCACGGCCCCAACATCGGCTCACCCAATCTCACCGCTGCTCCGTCCCCTCTCCGCCCATGGGGCGAGCGGGCCGGCTCATTCCCCCATGTCTGTCCCCTGTTCGCCCCTCTCCATTGCCGGCGGCGAGCCCGTGTGGGGCAGTGAGGCGGTGATGTCGGCCGCTGGCCGTAGCGGGTCCATGGGCCGGCTGCTGCCCGCACGGTATGGGGCCAGTTATTTCGCCATTTGCGCAAATGGCATGATGCCGCGCCTCCAAGGACCGTAGCCAGGCGCCGCCTGCCACCACGAGCAGGCGCCGACTACTGCACCCCGGGGAAATCCGCTCCCGCCGAAGCTGGACGCCTCATCGCGGCACCCCGGTCTGAGCCCCACAGCCTGTTCGCCCCTCTCCATTGCCGGCGGCGAGCCCGTGTGGGGCAGTGAGGCGGT
>CAZDNN010000813.1:0-1622 GCA_964506385.1 uncultured Planctomycetota bacterium | reverse complement strand
GATGTCGGCCGCTGGCCGCAGAGGGTCCATGTATTGATATCGGAGTTACGTAACTGCGATATCAATCCAGTCGCGCCGCCCTTTGGCAGCAGGGGGCCGTGCCACTCAATCAGGGGGCGGGTTGACATCGGGGGCGGGCCGGTGTATACCGGCACAGTGGGAAGTTCGTGGCGAGACGGCCAGAAGAGGGGCAATGACATGATGCGGTGCGTAGCCGTGGCGCTGACGGCGCTCGCGCTGGCGCTGGTGAGTTGCGAGCCGGTGGAGCAGGAGCCGAAGCAGACGTCCAACGACGACGTCGCGCTCTGCCTCCCTGGCGATGGCGATATCCGGGGGCTGAAACGGGTCGGAGAGCCGACGCGGGTGTCCCGCGACGGGATCAGCAAGGCCCTGCCCGCGGAGGCAGAGATCTATCTGGCCTACGGCTTCGACCACATGGCCACCGCGCAGTATGAGATCACCCTGGCCGATCCCGAGGCCGACGACAGGACCGTGCGGGTCGAGGTGTTCAGGATGACGAGCCCCACGGCGGCGTTCGGCGTCTACTCTTACCAAAG
Organism: uncultured Planctomycetota bacterium; assembly: GCA_964506385.1. Lineage (GTDB taxonomy): Bacteria > Planctomycetota > PUPC01 > DSUN01 > DSUN01 > CAZDNN01. The sequence goes on along the minus strand of CAZDNN010000813.1, from coordinate 1,065 downwards.
CCACGTGCTCGAGGAGCCGATCGTCGATCTCGGCATCGGCGCCGGCGCGCGCATCGGCGCCAGGACAGGCCACGTCTGGAAGGCCGACTGCTACGCGCGGGTCGAGGCCGCGGACCCCGCCATCGCCGACCGCGCGACCAAGCAACGCATCCTCGAACACGTCACCCGCCATATCGCCGGCGCCAGCCCCAAGCCGGCCGTCCTCGGCGCCATCCCGGACACAGTCCCCGGCGCCGAGTACCCCCGCCTGTTCCTCAACAAGACGACGCTGGGGAACATCCACTGGCTGAGCGACGCCGACATCCTGGCGCTCGGCGGCGGCGCCCTCGGTGCCGTCATCGACACCGTGGAGGACGCGCGCTGCTTCGTCGTCCTCTACCCCGACCCGGCGGCCGCGGCCAGGGGATGGGAGGCCTATCGCGGCTTCCTCGATGCCCGCAAGGCCACCGAGGAGGGGGACTTCGTCGTCGCGTCGCTTCAGGAGAACACCCACGCCGCCGCCTTCCGCCGCGGCCCCTACGTCGCCGGTGTCTGGAACGCCCGCTCCGCCCACGCCGCCACGGACCTCGCCCGCAAGCTCCTCGACCACATCCGCCAGCTCCTCCCCGAGCCCGAGCCTGCACCCGCCACCGCAACCCCCGCCACGACCGCCCCCTCCGCGCCGACCACCGCCAAGACCCCCTATTGACCTCTGCATAAGTAATGCAAATGCCACAAGGACCTGCAACGATCTGCACGGGGGCTGCTCGCTCGCTCCGGCCTGCGTTTGGCACGCCTTCTTGCACGCTGTCTTTTTCTCAGAGGGCGAGGCAGGAGAGCCTTGGGGGCTTTGCCCCCAAACCCCCAGGATTTATCGCCTTATGGCCGCCGGCACCCCCATGCTGCACAGATGGCTGAGATGCCGGAGGCCCCAATGCGGCAAATCCCAGGGGGTCTGGGGGACTGGTCCCCCAGCGGCTCAGAGCAGGCGACCCGCCTCGTCTTGGAGTGGAGCATGTTCACCCGTCACCTCAGTGCCAGTAGATGACGTGGCCGTCGCCGAAGAAGAACAGCCAGTCCACCGCC
>CAZDNN010000812.1:0-2244 GCA_964506385.1 uncultured Planctomycetota bacterium | reverse complement strand
GCCGCGGCGAGAACGAGCCGCTGGCGGCGAAACCTGGTGAGAAATGCGGGCTAGCCCTCGGGGAAGAGCGTGACGCGGCGCTGGCCGCTGGGCACCGCCGGGGCGAGCTCGATGGCGGGCTCGGGCTCGCCCGCCTCGGCCATGCGGCGGATGAGCCGCTCACGCAAGTCGGCGGCCACCTCGGCGTGGCTCTCGATGCCGATGCGGTTGTAGAGCTGATGGGGATCGTGGTGGTTGTCGTAGAGGAACTCCTCGACGTAGCGGTCGCTGGCCGCGCCGCCGCCCTCGTGGTCCTCGGGCGCCCGTACGCTGTAGGTCCAGCGGCCGGTGCGGATGGCGCGGCCGACCTGGGCCTCGGAGATCTGGATGAACACCTCATCGGGCCAGCCTTCGCTCCCCCCGCGCAGCAGCGGCAGGACGGAGCGCCCCTCCATCGTGTCGGGCACGGGGATCCCGCAGGCGTCGAGCAGGGTCGGCGGCAGGTCCACCAGGCTCACGGGCTGGCGCACCTGGCCCCCGCCCTCGAAGCCCGGGCCGCAGATCGCCGTTGGGATGCGGATCGAGCTGTCGTGGCACGACCGCTTGTACTCGCCATTGCGGGTCTTGAAGTGGCAGCCGTGGTCGGAGGTGAAGAGCACGATGGTGTCGTCGAGGATGCCGAGGCTCTTGAGCGCGTCGAGGATGCGGCCGAGCGCCTCGTCGAGCCGCTTGCAGATGCCCCAGTAGCCGCCCAGATGCTGGTGGGTCGAGCCGCCGAGCGCCGCGAGGTCGGGCGGCACCCAGCGGCCGGTGTAGCGCTCGCGGTAGCCGTCGGGCGGCGGATAGTCGTCCACGTGATTCTGGAAGTGGGGCTCGAGGTAGGAGGTGAACAGGAAGAAGGGCTCGGCCTGGTGGGCGTCGATGTAGCGGATGGCCGCGTCGGTCTGCGCGTCCACGCGGTAGCCGGGCAGGCGGACGCGGTTGCCCTCGCCGTCCCACAACTCGCAGCGGTAGGGCTCGGAGCACATCTCGGTGACGTTAGCGCCGAGCCAGTAGTCGTATCCGCCGCGCTGCTCGGGTGGCACGACCTGCCTGTCGGCGAGGTGCCACTTGCCGATGTAGCCGGTGGCGTAGCCGGCGTCGGCGAACCAGTGGGCGAGGGTCCGCTCGTCGGGCCGCAGCGCCAGGCCGTTGCGCCACACCCCCGTGTTCGTCGCGTGGCGGCCCGTCTGGAGGCACGAGCGGGCCGGGCCGCACACCGGCTGACACGTGAAGGCGTTGAACAGGTGGGTGCCGCCCGCCGCCATCCGGTCGAAGTTGGGGGTCAGCCCGAGCGGATTGCCGTGGACGCCCGTGCTGTCCCAGCGCTGCTGGTCGGTGAAGAAGACCACCACGTTCGGTCGATCTGACCGCTGTGTCGCCATCGCATCGGCTCCTCGGACGGGGGTGACGGTGTCGCCTGGGGATCGTACTGGGCGGTCGGGCGCGAGTCAAGCTTGACACGGCCGGGCCGCGAGGCGACAATGGCCGCCGGCCCGCGAGGCACCGAAGGAGGGCTTCCATGCCGGAATCGACGTGTCCGAGCTGCGGCGCGCGCTTTGCCCATCCCGAGGAGATGACCCGGGGGTCCTGCCCGAGCTGCCGGGCGCTGATCGCGCGCGACGGCGGCCAGTGGTCGGTGGCGGCGACCGGGGAGCGCCCTGCCGCGGGGGCGACGATCGTCTGCCCGGCGTGCTGCTCGGAGAACGACGCGAGCAACTACCGCTGCACCGCCTGCGGCGAGCTGCTGCGTCCCGGGCAGGCTCCGCCCGCCGCCGACTCCCCGATATCGTCGCTAATCCCCTATCGCAACGCGGCGGCGCTCGCCGCCTACTACTGCGGCGTCTTCTCCCTGATCCCGTGCGTGGGGTTCGTGCTGGCGTTCGTGGCCCTCGCGCTCGGCGTCCAGGGCCTGAGGGTCGCCCGGGAGCATCCCGACGCCAAGGGCAGAGGCCACGCCCTCGCGGGCATCATCCTCGGCACGATTGTGCTCGTCGGCCACATCATCGCCATCATCGCCATGGTGGTCACCGCCCACTCGTGAGGCGCCGGGCCGGGAGTTCGCCATGCTCTGCCCCGGCGGCGGCACGCTGCGGGCGCTGCACGCGCTGCTCTACGGCGATCTGGCCGCGGCACTCAGCCTCGATATCCTCACTGTCCTCTTCCCAGCAATAGGTTACGCCGAGGCCCATAGAGCCCCTCTAAGCCCCCTCCGGCGTCGCGCGC
>CAZDNN010000811.1:0-2253 GCA_964506385.1 uncultured Planctomycetota bacterium | reverse complement strand
GTCGTGGGGCCCGACCAGCGGGTTCACCCCCATCAGGTTGATGTGGTCCTCGATCAGCATGATGTCGCCGAGCCTGTAACGCGGGTTTATCCCGCCAGCGGCGTTCGACACGATGAGGACGTCGGCGCCCAGCATGCGCAGCACCCGCACGGGGAAGGTGACCTCGCGGAGGCCGTGGCCCTCGTAGACGTGATGGCGGCCCCCTGTGGCCACGACGCGCTTGCCACCGAGGGTGCCGAACACCAGGCTCGACTTGTGGGTCGTGGCCGTCGCGGGCGCGAAGCCCGGGATATCCTCGAAGGGCACCTCGCACTCGGCGTCGATCTGCCCGAGGATGCCATCCAGGCCAGTCCCCGGGACTATCGCCACCTCGGGCGCCTCCGGGGCCAGCTTCCTGAGCACCTCGACGGCCTCGTGCACATCCTCGTAGAGTCCCATCTGAGCCGCTCCAGTTGCCTGCTCGCTCGGTGTCGCTACGTCGCGGCCAACGCCGTTGCCAGCCGCTGCTGTGCGTCTGCCATCGCGAGGCCGTCGATGCGGACGACCTTGTCGCGGGATGTCCGGCCCGCCACGATGGTCACGGCGGAGGCCCGCACGCCGAATGCCCTGGCGAGGAGCTTCTCGACCGCCTTGTTGGCCTTTCCGCCGGTCGGGGCCGCTGTGACGGCCACCTTGAGGGCGTCGCCGTGGGCGCCGACCACCGCGTCGCGGGAGGCCTTCGGCTGAGCGCGCACGGCGAACTGCACGCCGCCCGCGACCGCTCGCATCGTGACCATGGCGGCGGCCTATCAGCCCGGCAGAATCAGGATCAGCAGCACCAGGATGACGAGTGCAGCGATCACGCCCACGAGGATCATCCGATTGCGCCGTCGCCGCGCCGCGCGGCTCAGCCGCGGCTTAAGCTCCGTCCCGGGGACGTTGCGCAGCGCCGAGGGCCGCGGCCCGCTCGTCCCGTCGCCGCCAAGCCCCTCGAGGGCCTCGAGCACCTCGGCCGCCGACTGGTAGCGGTCGTCGGGATCCTTCTCCAGCATCCGCATCACCACGTCGCACAAGCGCCGGGGCACCCACGGAGCCACTCGCTTCAGCGGCACGGGATCCTCGTTGACGTGGCGCGCCATGATCTCAGTCTGCGACTCGCCCTGGAACACCGTGCGGCCGCTCAGCATCCGATAGGCCGACGCGCCCAGCGAGTAGAGGTCCACACGAAAGTCGATCCGCTCGCCCGCCGCCTGCTCCGGCGCAATGTAGTGGGGCGAGCCGAACACGCCCTCGCTCTGCGCCAGGGTGCGGCGGCCCTCGAGCTGGCCGGCAATCCCCATATCCACGATCTTCACGGTCCCGTGCTCGTCCAGCATCAGGTTCTCCGGCTTGATGTCCCGGTGCACCACGCCCTGGCTCTCCGCGTAGGCCAGGCCGCGGGCAACGTCCATCAGCATCGGCACCGCTCGGTCCGGCGCGATCCGCCCCTCTCGCTCAATCTTGTCCTCGATGCTCCCACCGGACATGTACTCCATGGCCAGGTAGTAGATCGTCCCCTCCCGCCCCACGCCGAGAGCACGCACGATATTCGGATGCACGAGCCGCGCCGCAGCGCGGGCCTCGCGCACGAACCGCTCGATCGACTCCTCATCCCACGCCAGGCTCGGCGAAAGGACCTTGAACGCCACGATGCGGTCGAGCGAGATCTGCCGCGCCTTGTAAACCGTCCCCATCCCGCCGCGGCCCACCCGCTCCAGAATCTCGAAACCTGCCACCTCCCGGCCCACCAGACCACCCTGCGTCGGCCGCTCGTCATCGGCCAGCAGCGACAGCAGGGTCTCCCCCACCTCGATCTGGTCCCCGAGCTTCAGCGCGACAGTCTTACGCACCTCCTGGCCGTTGACGAACGTCCCGTTCCGGCTGTTCAGGTCCCGAAGGACAAGCCGCCCCCGCGTGCACCGCACGGACAGATGCTGCCGCGAGGTCAGCGAGTCGGGAAACGTCAGCGCGCAGCCTGCGTCGCGGCCGATGGTGTAGACCCGCCCCTCCTCGAGGCGCAACTCCTTGCCCCGCAGCGGGCCGCGCTCGACGTACAGCTTGGCCACAAGGCTCCCCTTCCACTGTGGAACAGGGCCGGCCATTCACGCCGTAACCGTATTAGCCGGCGGATTATAAAGCCTCCGCGCCGCTCTGTCAAGCCTGCCCCACCGCGCGAGTCCGGCCCCGGATGTTGGGGTTCCTTCTTCACTCGTCCTCGTCGTCGTCGTCGTCCTC
>CAZDNN010000810.1:0-2258 GCA_964506385.1 uncultured Planctomycetota bacterium | reverse complement strand
CCGCAAGGCAATCCTACCAGAATGTCGTCCCCGGGCTGACAACGCAACCGCCTCGGTACGGAGTCCCGCCGCTTGCCCTGGCGGCCGGCCGTGGCTAGAATGGGCTCTAGCAGCCCGTGGCAGAAGTCCGTTCGGACTGCGTGCGGGTCTTCGGGCCGATCTCCGCGTTGCGAGATCTCGACGAATCCACCGATTCGCCTGCGATCTCGCGCCTTGACCTCGGCCCGAATCCCTCGCACTCGTCTGCGAAGGACTTCTGCCACGGGCTGCTAGACCAGTCAGGAGAACTCGCGTGAGGGTCTATGTCGCTACCGACCTCGAAGGCATCAGCGGCGTGACCGTCTGGGACCAGACGCGCGACAGGACGACCCCGCTGTACCAGGAGGCAAGGCGCCTGCTGACCTGCGAGGTCAACGCGGTCGTCGAAGGCTGTCTGGCCGGCGGCGCCGATGCGATCGTCGTGCTCGACGGGCACGGCGGCGGGTTCAACCTCGTGCCCGAGCTGCTTCATCCGGGCGCGAGCTACGTCACAGGCCCAGGCCGCCCACAGCCTCACTGCGGGCTAGACGAGAGCGTCGATGCGGTGATGCTCCTGGGCTACCACGCGATGGCCGGCACGCCCAATGCCGTGCTCGCGCACACCCAGAGCTCGAAGTCAGGGAACCGCTACTGGTACAACGGGCGCGAGAGCGGCGAGATCGCGCAGAGCGCCATCATCGCAGGCCACTACGGCGTGCCCGTGGTCCTGGTGACGGGCGACGACGCGACCTGCACCGAGGCAAGGGAGTTCCTGGGCGGCGGCGTGGCGACGGTGAGCGTGAAGAAGGGCTTAGGCACGACCTGCTGCGAGATGCTGGCCCCCCAGCGCGCCCAGGGGCTGATCCGCGAGGCCGCGACGGAGGCGTTGGGCCGCATCGGCCGGTGCCAGCCCTATGCCATCGACGTGCCTATCCACGCGCGCCTGGAGTTCGCCACCAAGGAGATCGCCGACGCCGCCGGCTGCTCGCTCGCCACCCGCATCGACGACCGGACCTTCGAGCGGACGATGGACAGCCCGCTCGAGATCTACAGGTTCTGATGCGTGAGGCGTGATGCGTGATGCGTGATGGGTGACGCGGAGAAGAGAAGAGAGGAGCGGACGACCGTCGACAGGCCCGTTCCACTCGTCCCTCGACACTCCGCGGAGCGGACGCGTGACGCATGACTCGGAGGAAGACACAGGGATGCGAGCCCCACGAGGTCGCGTGCCCACCGCGGAGATCGCCCCGCAAGCCCGTCTCTACTGTCTTCTCTGCTCACGCATCACGCATCACGCATCAGCCGTTGGCCGCGCCATCCCGTCCCTGGTCGAGGAAGGGTCCCGATGAAAGTGTACCTGATGACCGATCTGGAGGGCGTTGCGGGCGTCTACACGTGGGAGAATCGCAGCGACGAGAGCCTCGAGAACCAGGAGCGGCGCTGCCGCCAGCGCCGGTGGCTCGCCCGTGAGGTGAACGCCGCGGCGGATGGCTTCTTCGCCGCCGGCGCGAGCGAGGTGCTCGTCAACGACGGCCACGGCGCGGGCTACACGATTGACCTGGACGAGGTGGACTCCCGCGTCGAGCTCATCCACGGCCGCGAGCGCCCCTTCTGGCTGCCCCACATCGAGGAGTGCGACGTCACGGGCATCGTGGGCGCCCACGCGAAGGCGGGCACGCCCGACGGCTGCCTCTGCCACACGATGAGCACGGCGGTGCGCGGCTTCTGGTTCAACGGCCTGTGCGTCGGCGAGATCGGCTGCCAGGCGCTGATCGCGGGGCACTACGGCATCCCCTTCGTCTTCTGCTCGGGCGACCGGTGGGCGTGCGAGGAGGCCGCGGCGCTCTGCCCCGGCTGCGTGACCGTCGCGGTCAAGAAGGGCCTCAGCCGCCTTTCGGCGCGCACGCTGCCGCCGGCCGAGTCCTGCAAGCGCATCCGCGCCGGCGCCGAGACTGCGCTGGCGGCGGCCGTCGAGCCGCTGACCCTCGAGCCGCCCATCCGCTTCCGCGAGGAGCGGCACGAGCCAACCTACGACCCCGAGAAGCCGCCGCCCCACGCCACGGTGCTCGACGCCCACACCATCGAGATCGAGGCCGACGACGTCATCGGCCTCTTCGTGAAGCGCTACGGCTACCCGGCCGACTGGCAGCCGAGACAGCGGCCTACGGCCTAGCATCGCCGATACCCGATCCGCCTTCGCGAGAGCGACGAAGCCGCTTCGGCGGAGGCGCTTGCCGATT
>CAZDNN010000809.1:0-2280 GCA_964506385.1 uncultured Planctomycetota bacterium | reverse complement strand
ATTCCGGCGTCCTTCATTTTGGCGAAAGTCGAGTTTAGGTCCGCAATTATCGTCATTCCGCAACCTACCAGCCCGTACGCAAATCGACGTGGAACTCTGACACCGCAACCGCCTACGACTGGGCAGATGCTCGCGGCGCGGTGGCTCCCGAATGGCGGATTGCTTGTGAACACTTTCACAAACTCCCCGCCCGAATCGGCCTGCCATCGCTACCGCGGAGGGCGTGCGGCTGGGGCGCGGGCCATAGAGCGATTCTGGGGCCTCCGGAGCCCCTGCTGCGGTGAGCGGCACGCGCTCCAGAAGTACAGTTAATGCAGTTACTTGCGGCGGCGCAGCGCCTTGCCACCACCGCGAAAGGTCTCCCAGGTCGCGCGCGCCGCCGGAGGGGGCTCAAAATGGCTCTATGGGCCTCGGCGTAAAGCATTCGTGGATAAGGGCTTACGGAAACACGACTTCCGACGGCTTGTGAAATGGTTCACAAACTCGCTGCCACCGCTCGGCCCATGGCGCCCAGCCTCGAGTAGATGTGGTGCCCGTGGGGGGAGGCCCGTACGAAGAATTGCAGAGTTGTTCAACTCTGCAATTCTCCCTCCCACTCCTCGTACGGCATCCCGGTCCTTCCACCCCTTCCTGGGGCAGAGAACGCGGCGGATGCCTCGCGACACCATGGGCAGCAGTCTGTGGCGAGCAGCGCAGTCGGCTTACCGGCCCCCGCGATCCAACGGGAGGCGGCGATGGCCTACTACCAAGGCCCAAGTTCGGACGCTGCCGCTGGACCATCGCGCACGTGGACGCGCGCGACGCTACGAATGAGCGAGGACGAATACCTGGTGCTCGAGGCTTGCCGGCCGCCTGCGGATCGCTATGATGGGGAGCCGAGCCACGGAGGACACGCCGATGATCACTCGACGGCAGTTCGCGGCGCAGGGAGCCGCAGCAGCCCTGGCGCCGGCCCTCGCGGCCTGCGGCCCCGCCTCCACGAAGTCAGGACGAGCGCCCATGCTCCCGATCATCGACACCCATCAGCACCTGTGGGACCTCAGCCGCCTCCGCCCGCCGTGGCTGAAGGAGGGCAACCCCCTCGCCCGCAACCACACGACGACGGAGTACCTGGAGGCGACGCGGGGCCTGCATGTCGTGAAGGCCGTCTACATGGAGATCGCCGTCGCCGACGCGGATCTTGTGGCGGAGGCGGAACAGGCCATCGCGATCTGCCGCCGCGCCGACACCCCCACCGTCGCCGCCGTGATCGGTGGGCGCCCCGCCGCCGACGGCTTCGCCGACTACGTCGCACGGTTCAAGGACAGCCCGTACGTCAAGGGCGTTCGCCAGATCGTCCACAGGCGCAGGGCGTCCGTCCATCCCTGCCTCGGGGCGGCGTTCGTCCGGGGCGTCCGGCTGCTGGGTGAGGCGGGGCTGAGCTTCGACCTGTGCGTCGGCCCTGCCGAGCTGCTCGACGGCAACAGGCTCGTCGCGCAGTGCCCCGACACCCGCTTCGTCGTGACCCACTGCGGCAACGCCGACCCCAAGGCGTTCCGCCCCTCGCCCGCGGCCAGGCCGCCGCACGACCCCGACCTGTGGCGACGCGGGATGGACGCGCTGGCAGGGCGACCGAACACGATCTGCAAGATCTCGGGCATCGTCGCGCGCGTGCCCAAGGAGTGGTCGGCCGACGACCTGGCGCCGATCGTCAATCACTGCCTCGACGCCTTCGGCCCCGACCGCGTCGTCTTCGGAAGCGACTGGCCGGTCTGCACCCGCGGCGCCCCCCTGCGCGCCTGGGTCGCTGCCCTCAAGCAGATCATCGCGACCCGCCCGGAGGCCGACCAGCGCAAGCTCCTCCACGACAACGCCGTGCGCTTCTACGGGCTCAGAAGCTGAAAGCCGAGCGCAGGAGATGGGACGGCGAGGCCCAACAGCGAGAGGAGCACTCTCGGCGCTGAGACGAGTCGCGCTTGCCTCCCCGCGGGGCAGCACACCGCCTGCGGGTAACTCACGGTGGCCAGCACTACAACGCTGCTTCAGCTCGCAACCCAGGGACGCGATGGCCCAGTCACGGCAGATCAGGCGCGGCCGGGGTGTGAGCAAGGCCGCGAAATCCCGCGTTATGGTGATAGCGTAACACTTCAGCGAAGTGTGGCCCGCCGCCGCAGACAATTGGCACGCTTTTTTGCACGCTGTCTTTTCTCAGAGGGCGAGGAAGAAAAGCCTGCTCCAGCGGGCGGAGGCCTTGGGTTCCTCATATGGCCAGCTCGCCAGGCAAAGGCGGTGCCGGAGACC
>CAZDNN010000808.1:0-2282 GCA_964506385.1 uncultured Planctomycetota bacterium | reverse complement strand
GATCAGCACGTCGTAATCCGCGGGCTCCTGGACGAAGTGCTTGCGGATCGAGCTGGAGCCATAGCCTCCCTCGAAGGCCCGCTCCTCGACCAGATCGCCCGCCGGGGTGTGTAGCGTGGTGCGGCGGCGCCGCTGCCCCTCGACCTCGTAGAGCTCGCTCTCGGTCGAGCAGTTCGGCGTCTCCACCCGATGCACGCCCGTCCACTGGAGCAGGCCCATCCGCCCGCGGCCGAGCTCCGCCCAGACCTCCTCGTTCGGCGCCGCGATCCCGCTGTACTGTACGAAGGGCACGCGGTCCTGCTCGCGGCCCTCCACGACCGCCAGCATCCGCTCTCGCATCGTCATGTGCGGCACGCGCTGTCTCCTCACACGTCGGCGTGCCTGGTTATACTCGAAGACTGGGCGCCAGTTCAAGCCGTCGGGGGATGCACGCCAGGCGAGCCGCTTCAGCAAGCGAGTCGGCAGCGACACCGTCTCGATGTCGGGCCGTGCGTACCTGCGGGCCCGCTGCGCCTCACTTGACACGCCGCCGCCGGTCGGCTAACAGTGTCGTTCGGTCTTCGCATCTTCGACGGTTTGGGTCTGGCAGGAGCGAGCAATGGGGCTATCGTGGCTTGGCGTGGGCCTGGTGGCCGGGCTGCTGGCCGCCGGCGTCGCCGCCGCAGGCGAGCCGGTGCGGGTGATCTTCGACACCGACATCATGGGCGACGTGGACGACGTGGGCGCCGTCGCCGTCCTCCACGCTCTGGCCGCCGGAGGCGAGGCGACCATTCTGGCGATGGGCGTGTCGGCCAAGAACCCCGACTGCGTGCCCTGCCTCGACGCGCTCAACACCTACTTCGGCCGGCCCGACATCCCCATCGGGGTGGTCAAGGGCAAGGGCTTCCTCAAGCGCTCGCGCTACAGCCGCCAGATCAGCGATGAGTTCCCACACAAGATCAAGTCGGCGGACGAGGTCCCTGACGCCGCGCTCCTCTACCGCAAGGTGCTCGCCGGCCAGCCCGACGGCGCGGTAACCATCATCTCCGTGGGCCAGCTCACCAACTTCCGCAACCTGCTCCAGACCAAGGCCGACGAGCACAGCAAGGTGCCCGGCCCCGAGCTCGTGCGCCAGAAAGTGAAGCTCTGGGTCTGCATGGGCGGCACGTTCCCCGAGGGCCGCGAGGCGAACTTCCGCCACGACGGCCCCGCCTCAGCATATGCCGTCGCTCACTGGCCGACGCCCATCGTCTTCAGCGGCTCGGAGATCGGGGTCGAGATCCTCACGGGCGGCCGGCTAGCCGAGCTGCCCGAGACGAGCCCCGTCCGCCGCGCCTACCAGCTCTACAACGGCCTGCGGCCCCACAAGAGCTGGGACCAGACCGCCGTCCTCTACGCCATCCGCGGCCAGGGCGGCGGCCTGAAGACCCTCTGGGACCTCCACACCGGCGGCCACTGCCACGTCGAGCCCGACGGCTCCAACGCCTGGCGCCCCGGGCCCGACAAGCCCCACGCCTACCTCGTCCGCAAGATGCCGCCCGCCGCCGTCGCCAAGATCATCGAGGAGCTCATGCTGCACCAGCCCACGCCACCCCTCGAGCCGACGCCATGAGGGCGCTCATCCAGCGCATCCGCGATGAGCTGATGGCGACCGCCGACGCGGTGTGCCTCGAGCGCGCGCGGCTCGTGACCGAAGCCTGGCGCCGCCACGAGGGCGAGCCGGTGCCCGTGAAGCGGGCGAAGGCCTTCGCCCACGTCCTGCGGCACATGTCACTCGACGTACGCTCGAATCCCGTCTTCGCCGGCAACACCTCGTCGCGGCCGCGGGCGTGGATGCTCGTGCCCGAGCACGGCTTCGGCATCGCGCCCCAGGTGCTCATCGAGAACGCCGGCCTCGAGCGGCACCTCGACGGGGCGATCCCCGACGACCTGCTCGACTTCTGGCGGGAGCGCAGCTTCGGCGGCTGCTGCGGCATCGGCCATCTGGCGGTGGACCTCGACCTCGTGGTCCACCGCGGCCTCGAGGCGCTCGTCGCCGAGGCGCGCAGCCATGACGATGAGGCCGACCCCGCGCGGCGCGCGTACCGCGAGGCAATGGCCATCGGGCTTCAAGCCGTCATCGACTGGGCGCGGCGCTATGCGGATGCCGCCGCCGCCGCCGCCCGGTCGGAGCCCGACCCGCTGGTCCGCGCATGCCACGCGCGGGTCGCCGAGGCCTGCCGCCGCGTGCCCGCGCGCCCGGCGCGAGACCTGTTCGAGGGCCTCCAGGCCATCGCCCTCGTCCATCTCGCTGCGGCGATCGA
>CAZDNN010000807.1:0-2305 GCA_964506385.1 uncultured Planctomycetota bacterium | reverse complement strand
ACCCTGCCAGCTACGCTCCTCGCTCAGCATCCAGCATCCAGTATCGAGCATCGAGAGCTATCACCACCCCGCCTACTTCGTCCCCGGCGACCGAGCCATCTGCTTCAGTATGCTCGGGAGGTGGTACCGCCTGTACGGCTGGTCGCAGGCGGCCTTCGAGCCGCGGGCGTTCGCCACGTAGAGCGCCAGGTCCTGCGGCACGAAGAGCACGTCGTGGAGGTTCGACCTCATCGCCACCGGCCGCTTCATCAGGTCGCACGCCGCCGCGACATCGAACTGCCCATACTGCTCCTTCACCTTGCGCACGAGGTGCCGGTAGCGGCTGCCGGCCGACAGCAGCACGCAGTCCCCGACCGGCGTGGGCAGCAGGGGATGGGCCTGGCCGGGCTTGATGAACTCGATCTTCTCGGGCGTCGCCCCGACCCCGACGGCGTTGGGGATCTTGCCGTCGGAGAAGACGTAGTAGTACTCGCACGTCCGCTTCGCCTCGCGGAAGATGCGGCACGCGTCGTCGAGGGTCTTCGCGCGCTCGCAGCCCATGCGCATGAGGATCGGCATGGGCGTGCCGTCCCACAGGCCCTCGCCGCCGCCGCCCATCTCGCCGAGGGCCACCTGCTCGGCGTTCATCCCGCTCACGCAGCCGATGAACCCCGCGTAGCTGACGTTCGCGAAGGGGATCGCGCCGTCCTTCTTCACGACGAAGACGACGGCGTCGCGCTGGAGGCCGACCTCGGTCATGTAGTCGAGCACGCGGCCGTGGAGCAGCTTCCCCTCCTTCGTCGCCTTCCCCATCAGCGCGAAGCCCGAGCAGTGGAAGAGCGCGGGAAACACGTTGCCCAGGCACACCGTCTCGTAGGGCACGCCCGCGCCGTCGCTCAGGCCCTTGAGCTCCTCGATGTACTCCTTGGGGATATGGGGCTCGAGGCGCTTGAAGGCGCCCCGCATCACGTCGGGGAACCACTCCCCCTTCTCCACCGTGTAGGCGATGCCCACGCCGCAGAGGATTGCGTCCATCAGCCGCCGCATCTCGCCGCGGAGCAGCCGCCCGTGCTGGAAGCCGATCTCGTAGGGCGTGCCCTGGAGAGTGCACAGCCTCGCGCCATCCTTCACGATCAGCCGCCCGCGGCCCGCCGTCCGCACCGTGTCGGACGGCAGCTCGCCGCTGTCGCGATAGCGGAGGACGTCCACGGCGCGGGCCAGCGCGCGGCCGAGCATCCGCTCGAGCTCGGCGCGCGGCACGTCCAGCACCTTCAGCCCGTCGGTTCCTGCCTCGGGCAGCGACGCCTCGTCGGCGATGCTCACGGTCACCGCCACCTCGCTCTTCCCGTCGCGCCAGCGCACCGTTCGGATCGACGCCCCATCGGCCGACAGCTCCACCGTGAGCGTGCCCTTGCCCATCGGCTTCTTCGAGACGAACACCACACGCCCGTCCTTCGTGTCCTCGGCGCGCCCGAGCTGGGCGAACTGCTGGAGCAGCAACGCCACCGCCCCCGGCTCCGCAGTGCTCAGCAGGCCCAGGATCGCCTGCGCCTGCATCGGCAGCACCGCCACGATGCGGGTGAACAGCGTGCCCGGCTCGAGGTCGGACTTCTCGGGCACCGCCCCCTTGCCGACCACGGCGACTTTCCTCGTTGGCACGAGCAGGCGCGTGGCCTCGGCGGCCCGCACGAAGCTCAGCGTGAAGGGCTTCGACGCCAGGGCGAGGCCGAACGCGCCGTTCCCTGCGCGGGTGATCGTGACCTTCGCCGTCTCCTCGCTGTCGCCGCTCTTGTAGCGGCCGTCGAGGGTCACCGTGAACGTCGCCTTCTGCCCCTGGAGCGTCGCCAGGGGGCGGGCGAGCGCCCGGGTCAGCACGTCGAGATCGGTCGGCGGCGCGGCCGTCTCGGCGGCGAGGCAGAGGGTCGAGGCGAGCAGCACCAGTGCCGCGACGCGGGGAAGGCTCTTACGCACGACCAATCCTCCAGATGGTGGGGTGCGTGTAGTATAGCCCCGGCGGGGTGGTCGGTCAACGACCCGTGGGCGCGTCGGGGGCCGGACAAGGGGCAGCGGGATGGTAGGCGAGCCGCCGGCTCCGTCTCATGCTGTTTAGCGCTAAACAGCATGACACCGCAGCCCGTAGGACGCCTCCGCGCAGGCGGCCGTCGCGCGTCACCCGGCCTGCCGCCTTCCTGCTACGTCCCAGCCACCCTGCGTCCAGGCGACGGGACCGTGCCCGTGCCTGGGCCCGGAGGATAATTGCGGACCTGTTTAGGTCCGCAATTATCGTCACTGGGCAACCTGCCAAGCCGTACGGGAATCGACGTGA
>CAZDNN010000806.1:0-2307 GCA_964506385.1 uncultured Planctomycetota bacterium | reverse complement strand
GGCTCGATCGGCGGTATCCACCTCTGGCGCAGTTGGGCAACTCCGCGGCGGGTGCGCAGCGCCGGGCGTCGGTGTGGCGGGGAGGCTCGATGGGCGGTATCCACCTCTGGCGCAGTTGGGCAACTCCGCGGCAACCGCTCAGTGCTGTGCTGCGGCGTGGTGGGGAGGAGCGATGGGATGCGCGCGCCTCTGGCGCAGTTGGGCAACTCCGCGCCGAGTACGCAGCGCCGGGCGTCCGTGTGGCGGGGAGGCGCGATGGGAGGTGCCCACCTGTGGCACAGCTGGGCAACTCCGCGGCGACCGCTCAGTGCTGCGCTGCGGCGTGGTGGGGAGGAGCGATGGGATGCGCGCGCCTCTGGCGGAGTTGGGCAACTCCGCGGCGAGTGCGTAGCGACGGGCGTCGGTGTGGCGGGGAGGCTCGATCGGCGGTATCCACCTCTGGCGCAGTTGGGCAACTCCGCGGCGGGTGCTCAATGCTGTGCTGCGGCGTGGTGGCGAGGAGCGATGGGAGGTACCCACCTCTGGCGCAGTTGGGCAACTCCGCCGCCACCGCGCAGTGCTGCGCAGCGGCGTGGCTGGGATGAGCGACGGGAGGTACGCACCTCTGGTGGAGTTGGGCAACTCCGCTGCGAATGCATAGCGCCGGGCGTCGGTGTGGCGGGGGAGGGGCGATGAGAGGCGCGCGCCTTTGGCGGAGTTGGGTAACTTCGCTGCGAGTGCATAGTGCCGGGCGTCCGTGTGGCGGGGAGGGTCGATGGGAGTTGCCCAGCTGTGGCGCAGTTGGGCAACTCCGCGGCGACCGCTCAGTGCTGCGCTGCGGCGGGGTGGCGAGAAGCGATGGGAGGTACCCACCTCTGGCGCAGTTGGGCAACTCCGCGGCGACCGCTCAGTGCTGCGCGGCGGGGTGGCTGGGAGGAGCGATGAGAGGCGCGCGCCTCTGGCGGAGTTGGGCAACTCCGCGGCAGCCCCACGACAGTTCGACTATGTCTCGGTGTTCGTGTGCCCGACGGGGGGCGGAGGACGCGCCTGTGTGAGGGCGGAGGGACGCCTATGCTTCGAGCCAGATGGGGCTCGACCAAGCCATGTTCCCGTCGGCCTGGACGAGGCGGACGCAGTAGTGCGCCGATCCCTCGAGCGGCTCCTGATCGGACCACTCGAACTCCAGCAGGCGCCCCGAGCCCGGTTGGGTGAACACGTCCTGGCCATCGCGGATGAGGACGGCACGGGCGATGTCGGCGGTGCCCGCGGCGCGGACGGCAATGGTGCGCGGTGCACCAGCGCTCTCGGCGCGGATCTCGGAGCCCATCAGGTGGCCGTTGAGGCGGACGTCGAGGAGGATGCGCGCGCTGGTGGTGGCGTAGCAGCGGCGGGCGCGCAGGGCCTCGAAGACGGCCTCGCGGGTCAGCTCGGGCGCCAGGATGCAGGTCAGCCCGCCGCCGAGGAAGTCGTCGGCGTCGAGGCCCGAGAGATTCGTGCGCCGCGAGCCGGGTCGCGCGCGGTGGGTGTCGGTGCCGCCGACGAAGCCGAGGCGCAGGCCGCGGGCCAGCGCGTCCTGCACCGAGGAGCCGAAGCCGCCGAAGTGCACGCCGTCGCGGCCGGCATCGTCGTGCTCGAAGGAGCCGCGGTCCTGGCAGATCTCGATGACGGGCTCGAGGGCGGGGTCGATGGTGTCGAGGCTCTGCGGCCCCCAGCCGACGTAGGGGTCGGTCTCGGACACGGTGTTGGGGTGGTGGGAGATGACGATGGCGTCGCGGCCCCGGAGCTGCTCGGACAGCTCGGCGGCGTCGCGGGCCCGCGGCGGCGGCTCAGACTCGTCGCGCAGGTAGACGTTCTTGTGGCCGCTGTGGAATCCGCGCTCGACGGCGGGCATTGTGACGAAGCGATGGGGCTCGTTGTATCTCGCGAAGAGCGGGCCATCGACGTCCCACGTGTTGCCGGGGTTGGTGACGGCGGCGAAGTCGAGGCCGCGGTCGTCGCGGGCGTAGAGGAGGGCCTCCTCGGTGCCGCCGACCATCATCCTGTGGCCCTGCTGGCTCTGGCCGGTCATCACGTGGAGGTCGCCGAAGTAGGCCATCAGGCCCTCGCCGTGGAAGCCGGGCTGGAGGGGGTTGCTGGTGCCGATGAGCTCGTGCTGCCAGTCCACGGCGGCGATGTAGATGGGGGTCTGCGGCCGAGGCGCGGGGAAGCTGAATGTCTTGTGGCCGCGGTCGGCCGGGTTCAGCTCGATGGCATTGGGGAGGCCGGGAAGAGGCTGGGAGGGCTCGAGCCTTGCGCTGCCCTGGAAGTCGCGGACGACGTTCTCGAAGC
>CAZDNN010000805.1:0-2315 GCA_964506385.1 uncultured Planctomycetota bacterium | reverse complement strand
GCCGTTGCTAGAATGCCGGAGGCCCATTCAGGGGGTGGCTATGCGCCGATGCTTGATCGCCGCGCTCGCACTCGTCGCCGCGTCGGCGGCGTCCGGCGATGTGGTGCGCCTGAAAAACGGCGGGGAGCTGGTCGGCAAGATCGTCAAGGCCACGGACGAGGCGGTGACGATCCGCACGGCCACGAGCCAGATGACCGTGCCGCGGGCTCGCATCGCCTCCATCGAGCGCGGCGAGGCGCCCACCGAGATCTACGTCCGCCGCGCCGCCGCCCTCGCCAACGACGATGCGGCCGGCCACTTCAGCCTCGCCGCCTACTGCGTCGAGAACGGCCTGCGCAGCCAGGCGGTCGCGGAGCTCCGCCACGTCCTCTCCCTCCAGCCCGACCACGCAGGGGCGCTCGCCCAGCTCCGCAAGCTCATCGACCCCCGCGCCGCAGGCCTCCTCTCCCGCGCCCAGGACCTCCAGGACCAGGGCGAGTACGCCAAGGCCGAGGCCCCACTCACACGCCTCCTCGAAACCTACCCCGAGAGCACCCACGCGGCCGACGCCCACCACCTGCTCGCCAGGGGCTACGCCGCCCGCAGGGACTACGACCAGGCCCTCATCCGCTGGCGCCGCGCGCTCAACCTGCGGCCCGACTTCCCCGAGGCCTGCGAGGGCGCCGCCCAGGTCGCCATTGACATGGGCGACTGGGCCGAGGCCCTCCGCTTCACCGAGCAGGCGCGCGACATCCGCAAGGAAGGCCCCCAGGCCGAGCGCCTCGCCGCCCGCGCCAAGGCCATCCGCGAGCTCGTCCAGCTCGACCAGACGCCGGCCGACCCGAAGACCCGACCCGCCCGACTCGCCCGCGAGGGACGCCTGCTCATGGACATCGGCCTCGCCGACCGAGGCACCACCCGCCTCGAGGACGCCTACGACGCCGGCTCCCGCGACCCCGCACTGCTGACCTTCCTCGCCGACCACTACGAGAACATGGGCCGCGTCCCCCAGGCCCTCGAGGTCTGTCGCGCCCTGGCCGCCGCCAACCTCAAGGATGCGAGCCTCGTCGCGCGTCGCGCACGCCTCGAGCGCCTCCTCCTCGTGCCCAAGGCATTCGAGACCCGCGACCCCACCGAGCGCCGCAGGCTGCTCTTCGAGATCGGCCGCAGCGGCGCCACCTTCGCCTACATCGAGGCCGCACTCCGCGAGAGCGCCATCCGCGAGCCCCAGCCCGCCGGCCTCGTCGAAGGCTCCTTCATGGTCGATGAGATCCTCGTCCGCGCCTCCTACGCCTGCTACGTCCCCAACGGCTACGACCCCCGACGCCCCTGGCCACTCATCCTCGCCCTCCACCGCGACAACGACACCGGCAAGGAGCACTTCTACAACTGGGAGAGCATCGCCAGAACCGAGCAGTACATCATCCTGTGCCCCACCGCCCCACGCGGCAAGGCCTGGAACTTCTCCGACCTGCCCGTCCCCCTCTCCGCACTCAATCACGCCAGGAAGCTCTACAACATCGACACCAGCCGCGTCTACCTCGCCGGCACCGGTGGCGGCGGGCTGCTCGCCTGGGCCGCCGCCCTCCGCCACCCAGACCGCTTCGCCGCGCTCGTCATCCGCAACTCACGACTCGACGAAGTCACCCGCCTCTACCTCCCCGTGGCGAACAACCTGCCCATCTACCAGCTCGTCAGCGAGCGCGCCCCGCCCGACATCATCGGCTCACTCCGCGAGTCCGAAGGCGCCCTCTCACGCTGGCACTACACCGCCCGCCACGAAGAGATCCCCGGCCACCGCCACCCGGCCATGCCCGAACTCAACGACAAGGTCCACCTCTGGCTCAGCGACAAGGTCCGCAACCCCTATCCCCGCGCCGTCCGCCTCCTCAGCTTCCAGCACGAGAACGCCGCCGCCTACTGGATCCGCATCGACCGCTTCGCCCCGACCGTCTTCGACCCCGACCGCAAGGTCACCGCCACCGGCCCCATGGGCATTCAGCTCACCGAGGACCAGGTGCGCCTGCTCTACATCGGCAAGATGGAGAAGGAGCTAGGCTCCGTCACCGCAGTCGTCGCCCCGGGCAACCACATCCGCATCGCCACCCGCCACATCAACGCCCTCACCGTGCTGCTCAGCGACCGCCTCGTGAATCTCGACAAGCCCGTCACCATCACACTCAACGGCGAGCCCGCCTTCCGCGGCAAGGCCCACCGTTCCCTCGCCACCCTCTTCGACACCGCCCGCCGCCGTCGCGACCCTCGCCTCTGCTACTCCGCGGCCGTCAGCCTCCAGGTCAAGTAACCGCGCTCAGTCACACCGCCCAGTCCCGCAC
>CAZDNN010000804.1:0-2318 GCA_964506385.1 uncultured Planctomycetota bacterium | reverse complement strand
CGGCCCGAATCCCTCGCACTCGTCTGCGAAGGACTTCTGCCACGGACTGCTATGCTCTGCGCGGCGCCCGGTGCATCGGCGACCACCCCAAGACCTTCCCCGACACCCACGGCTCCCCCCTGCTCGGCATGGGCTGGACAGCCCTCGGCGCCGCCACCGACCCCGCGAGCTTCTGCAAGCTCATGGACCACAATCGCTGGCACTTCGTCCTCGCCCACTGCCCCGACGGCACCTTCTACTACCAGCCCAACCGCGACAACAACCCGCAGGACTACGCCGCCGCGCCCCGTCTGGCCGCTTCGGCGACGACGGCGCTCATCTTCACGGTCAAGCACCGCAAGCTCCAGATGACCGGCGCGAAGCTCATCACGCGGAAGCCGCCGAAGGAAGAGGCCATCCGCTGAACGGAGACGTCATGACACGCCCGCTGCTGGCCGCACTGTCGTGCCTCGTGCTGTGCGCGCACGCGCTCGGGGGCAACATCCACCCCGAGCGCACCTATCCCCGCTTCCAGGTCGGCGTGACCGGCATCATCGCGACGATCGAGAAGGGCTTCACGGTCACCGTGCAGGAGGCGGAGCCCGACTCCCCCGCAGCGGGCAAGCTCGAGAAGGGCGACGTCATCGTGGCGGCCGGCGGCAAGCCCGTGACCGGCCCCGACCCCCGCGTCCCCCTCGGCGAGGCGCTCACCGCGGCCGAGGCGAAGACGGGCAAGCTGGCGCTCAAGGTCAAGCGCGACGGCCGCGAGACGACCGTGACGATCGCCATTCCGGTGATGGGCGCCTACAGCAGGACGTGGCCCCTCGGCTGCCCGAAGTCGAAGCGGATCATCCGCCAGACCGCCGAGTTCGTCGCCCGCTCCCAGCAGCCCGACGGCGCCTACAAGCTCGGCGACCGCGCCGACCGCGACAGCCTGACCGCCTGCCTCACCGGCCTCTTCCTCCTCTCGACCGGCGAGGCGAAGTACCTGCCCAACGTCCGCCGCCAGGCGCAGGCGATGGCGGCCAAGGTAGCGGAGCAGCCGACCACGAGCACGTGGCACCTCGGCATGCAGGGCATCCTGCTCGGTGAGTACTACCTCAGGACCGGCGACAGGAGTGTGCTCCCCGGCCTCAAGGCCCTCTGCGACCAGGCGGCCAGGACCCAGGCCGCGGGAAGCTGGGGGCACGGCGGCATCCCCAACCCAGGCTACGTCCAGAGCGGGCTGATGAACTCCGCGGCCGTGCCCGTCCTCACCACCCTCATCCTCGCGCGGGAATGCGGCGTCGATGCCAACGAGAAGACGTTCCTCCGGGCACTCGAGTTCTTCTACCGCATGGCCGGCCACGGCAGCGTGTGCTACGGCGACCACCGCGCCGAGCTGTTCCCCAACACCAACGGGCGGAACGGCATGCTCGCCTGCGCCCTCGTCCTGCTCGACTCCAAGCCCTACCAGATGGCCGCGCAGCACTTGGCTCTCATCTTCGCCGACTCCTACTACGCCCCCGAGTTCGGCCACACCGGCGGCGGCTTCAACGTCATCTGGCGCGGCATGGCCACCGTCCACGTACCCAAGAACCGCCAGCGCCACTACCGCCGCCAGATGGACAAGCTGGCCTGGTACTACGACCTGGCCCGCCTGCGGACCGGTGGCTTCAGCATGCTCCCCTCCCCGCCCACCACAACGCGCTACTGCGGGGTGATGTGGGGCACAGGCGCCATCGGCCTCACCTACACGGCGCCCCTGAGGACCCTGCGGATCACCGGCGCGCCGCCCACGAGATTCAGCGTCAAGGCCAAGGTCCCGCCGCAGCCGTGGGGCGTCGCCGCCGACCTCGCGTTCATCCGCACCGACGACGCCGAGGGCTTCGGCGAGGAGACCGCCGAGCCCCACGAAGTGTACGAGACGCTCCGAGGCAAAGACAAGGACAAAGCGCCCGTGGCCTTCTGCGCAAAGATGATGCGCCACCACAACCCCATGGTCCGCACCTGGGCCGCCCGCCGTCTCGGCGACAGGGCCGATGAGGCGTGCGTGGACGCGCTCGCCGAGGCGCTCGAGCACCCCGACCCGCGGGTCCGCCGCGCCGCCTTCGACGGCTTCTCCGGCTACGACAACTGGGGCAGGCCCACCCACCCGAGCCGCATGCGCGGCAGGGTGCCGCCAGCGGTCGTCTCCGCCAGGTTCCTGCCAGCCATCCTCAAGACGCTGAACGACCCGAAGGCGGCGTGGTGGGAGCTCGACGGCGCGCTCTTCGCCCTCGGCAGGGCCGAGCCAGCCGACATCCGCAAGCACTTGCCCCTCATCCTCAGGTTCGCCAAGCACGAGAAGTGGTATCTGC
>CAZDNN010000803.1:0-2320 GCA_964506385.1 uncultured Planctomycetota bacterium | reverse complement strand
CTCCTGGCGAGTTCGGGTATGGAAGGGTGGATGAATGGGTGGATGGAAGAGGAGGAGGATGACCAGGGCCGAGCCTGTTCACTGCAATCATCCAATCATCCACCCACGCGTTCCTCCTCTCCTGCAACGCTCTCGATGCGCCCCGAGCGAGAAGACCTCTCGCGGCGAGTGCGGATAGTCCTGGAGGACGCCGTGGCCGCGGGTCGCCAGGCCAGTCGCGAGGGTCGAGCGCGCGGGCATGCAGAGCGGGTTGCTGGTGAAGGCGTTGCAGAAGGTCGTGCCCATCCGCCGCAGGCGATCGAAGCTCGGCGTCGGCACTGCCGCACCGTTGTCGCCCTCGAGCCACCGCGCCGAGAGCTGGTCCATCATGAACACCACGACGCCCGGCCGCCTGCCGCTCATTGGCGTCTCTTCCCTTCCCTCTGCGAGCACCGTCCACCGCCCACCGATCACCACCACCGCCGCATGGGCCATTCACCACTTCGGCGCGATCGCATCGAGGATGGGACCTGGCAACTCGTCCACGAGGATATCCCGCTTCTTGAGGCTGTAGGTCACGAAGTAGTGGCCCTTGCGCTCGACGAACTGCGGTGTCGCGATCTCCGCAGGCAGCGGGTCCTGCCGCGTCCTGCCCTCCGCCGCCTCGGCGACGATCAGCGGGTCGCCGAACCAGAGGCCGGCGTTGGCCGCCTCGCCCGTCTCCTTGGCCAGGAGGAGCCATTGGGGATTGCGGACCTTCGCGGTGTCCCAGATGTGGCTGGCGCCGCGCTCGAAGCCGCTGTTGTTGTGGAAGAGCAGCGCCAGTCGTCCGTCGGGCGTCCTCGCGATGGGGCAGAGCGCCATGGGCTGGCGGATGAGGCCGCCGTCGGGGCGGGTGCGCAGCGGCTGGGGGGCGCTCCAGGTCTGCCCCTGGTCGCTGCTGACGGTGTAGCAGGGGCAGCCGAGCTTCGTGCGCCCCACGCCGACCCAGCGGCCATCGCTGAGCGGCACGAGGGTCATCTCCTCGAAGCTCGAGCCGTGCACCAGCGGCTCGCCGAAGAACACGCTGTGGAAGCGCTGGAGCGCGCCATAGGTCTGGTAGGGCTCGACGTCGAGGCGAATCCCCCGCGGGCCTTCGGGCAGGAGGGTGAAGTGGAGTTCCTCGGGGTCCGTCTCCTCGAGGATGTTGTCGCAGCGGACAACGTTGGTCTCGGAGGGGAAGAGGCGCCAGTCGGTGATCGGGTCGTAGCCGATGCCGAGGTCGGCCTGGTAGCTCGTGTAGGTGAGGATGACGTCGCCGGAGGGCATGCGCTGCGGCGGGATGTTGACCCAGCCGTGGATACGGTCGGGCAGCGCCTGCCACTCGCGGCGGGGGAGGAGCACGACCTGGCGGTCCGACCACGTGCGGGCGTTGTCGTCGCTGTAGACGAAGCTCAGGTGGCCGGAGCCGTGCTCGGGGTAGCGGCGGTTGGCGCCGTCGATCGGGAAGCCGGGGTTCGCCAGCCAGCCACGGGCATCGGTGTTCAGCAGCCAGAAGAAGAAGACGTAGACCCGCCCCGACCCTGGGACGATGAAGGGCGCGCCGCACGAGACGTGGAGCTCCTGCTCCGGCTTCGACGCGACGATGGTCATCGGCTGCGACCACGTGCGGCCGAGGTCGTCGCTCACGGCGCCGACGATCCGCTCGTCGGGATAGCCGTCGCCCGTGCCCTGGCTCCACGTCATCAGCCAGCGGCCGTCGTTCAGAAAGACGGAGCAGGCGCCGTCGTTCTTCGCCGTTGGCCCGTAGCCGTTGCGGAACGCGTCGCCGCGTGCGAACCGCCGCTCCTTCATCCCCAGCATCAGCCGGCTGTCCATCGCGGTGTCACCCTCGCCTTCGTGTCAGGCCTCCGCCGCCATCAGTATAGAGCGGGCGCCGCCATCGTCAACCGCAGGGCGCGCCGTCACGGCGCCTTGCCGCGAAACACGTTGCCGCCCGCCTTCACGGCCGCTTCGAGCGACTCGCCGATGCGCCGGAAGGGCGTGCGGCCCTCTGTCGGGGGCGGGTCATTGGCCAGCGCGAAGCGGTTGCCTTCGATCCGCACGGTCATGTTCACCGGCTGAGAGGCGGAGACGAAGAGGTCGTTGCTGATGAAGCGGTTGTTGCGGATGAGAATCGCGTAGGCGTCGGGCCGCGCGGGGCCGTGGGCCATCCCGACGAGGTAGATGGCCGCCGCCCACTGCCCCGACCGCCCGTAGCCGCCGTGGCGGGTCTCCCGATAGGTCGTCAGTGCGACGAAGGTGTTGTCGTAGACCTCGTTCAGCGCGTTCGGGTCGTAGCAGGCGACGTTGAGCGGCGTGG
>CAZDNN010000802.1:0-2326 GCA_964506385.1 uncultured Planctomycetota bacterium | reverse complement strand
AAAGCGTGCCAATCGCCTGCGGCGGCTCGGCGGCACTTCAGGCGGCTGAATAGTCACGTCGCTGTGGGTGAGGCTTGCGGCCGGGCGGGGCTGTCAGGGCTTCTTCGTACGTCCGGCCTTCGCCTTGCGGACGGCAGGGACATCGAAGGCTTCGAGCCGCAGCTTGTTGCGGGCCGCAGTGGCGTTCGCGGAGCGGGGGCTCTTGGTCACGATGTGCTGGAGAAGGGCGCCGCCGAACTCGCGCCGCTCGCGGAGCCCCTCGGCGAAGTGGAAGCCGACGTAGAACAGGTCGGCCGGCTCGAGGGCGCGCTCGGCCTTGAGGCGCTTGAGCAGGTCAAACGAGTCGTCGCCGAGCAGCCGGTCGAGGAGCGGCAGACAGGGGTCGGCGTGGCGGTCGGCGCGACCGAGTCGCTTAGCGGAGACCTTCAGGGCGACGACGGCAGCCAGGTACTGCGCCTCGGTCGACGCGCCGCCCCCGCGGAGGAGAGTCCCAAGCAGGCGGTTGGCCTCGGCGAACTTCCCTTGCCTCTTGAGGCCCTGGGCGCGCTTGAGGAGGGCCGCGTCCAGGCCCGCAGGGTCCGCGTGGCGGAGGACGTGGGCGAGCGGCTCCGCGCGCGGGTCGTCCTCCTCGAGGTACGCAAGCAGCGCGGCGGCGATGGGCCGTCGCTGAGCGGCGGTGAGGCTGGCGGCGTGGGGCTCGAGGATGCGGGCCAGGGTCCAGAGCTGCTGGGGGGCCTTCTCCGTTTTCAGGCGCTTGAGGATGAGGGGGACTGCGGCGGGATTCCGGCGCAGCGACGCGATGGCGAGGCGGGAGAGCTCGGGCTCGGGCGAATCGAGATCCTCCATGAGGATCCTGGCGGCGGCCGGGCTGGCCACGCGCCCCATCTTGAAGACGGCGAACTCGCGCACGGAGGCGTGCTCGCTGTGCGACAGGCGGACGATCGCCTTGGCCACCGAGCCCGGCAGCGGAACGGGGCGCAGCACCTCGATGGTCGGGAGAACGACGTGGCCCATGTCCTCGTCCTCGAGGTAGCCCACGAGGGTCTTGACCTCCGCTTCGGTCAGGGCGTCAGCGATGGGGCGGAGGGCATGGAGCGCCCGCTGGCGCACGTCACCGGCCTGGCCTGGCCTGGCGAAGCTGAGGAGAGTCTTCTTTGCCTTGGGGTCGCGAAGCTGCTCGAGGAGCAGGAGGCCGGAGGTCACGGCGACGGGCTGCTTCTGGGTACGCTTCATGCCGAGGAGTTTCTCGACCTGGCCCCGCAGGCAGTCCTTCTCGCGATCTGACATGGCCTCGATGGCGTGGCCGAGGACGAAGCAGACGTGCTTGCACACGTCGGGATCCGCCTGCGCGAGGGCGCGGAGCAGCAGGGCCTGGGCGCTCTTGCCTCCGATGCGGGCGAGGGCGCTGGCAGCGCCCTTCGCGAGGGTCGCGTCCTTGCCGAGGGCGGCGCCCTTGAGCCTGGGCACGGCCTTGGCGCCGAACCCCACGATGGCCTCGATGGCTGGCGTCCTGAGTTGCTCAGGCCCCGCAAGAGCGGGGAGCATGTACGTCACGGCCTCAGGCGAGGAGCTCTCGGCCAGTGCCCCGAGCGCATAGAGCCCCGCCGGCCCGACGCCCTCAGAGAGCACCTGCGACAGCGCTTCGAGCACAGGCTTCTCGCCAGGCCTGATGGCGCCGAGGACCCGTGCCGCGGCGGCCCGCAACTCGGGATCCGCTGCCGCCAGCATCGCGCAGATTCGCTTTGTCGTCGCATCCATCGACAGACCGTGCCTTTCACGCGGGGGGCACAGGCATTATAGAGCAGGGGCCCCGCTCCGGTCAAGGGCGAGGATTGTCCACGAGCATTACTCCCGAAAGCGGCAATCCCCCTCCATCGTCCTCGACTTGGCTTCCGGTCACCTCTAGCCTCAATGCGAAGCGCCCTTGGGGCCGTGCTCGTATGCCTTCTGTGGTTTCTCTGGTTCCCAACCCGGAGCTTGGGAACGAGGGAAGAGAATCCGACGACGAGGACGACGACGAGGACGATTGAAGACATGAGCCGGTCCGGCGCTATCAGGGGCCATACTCGGGGGCACCTCCGTCATGATCCCACACCTGCGCAGGTGTGGGATCAGCCCGACCCACTGCCCTCCGCTGCCGCGCCGCGAGCGCGCGGCTCGACCCGCTGGGGCAACCCGGAATCTCCGAAGCTCCTGCTTCGCGATAGCCGTGAGGCGGGAGCCTCGCAGATCGTGCGTTCCCGAGCCGGAGCTTCGGAACGAGTGGAACGGGGGAACAGAATCCGAGGACGAGGACGACGACGAGGACGATTGAAGACATAAGCCG
>CAZDNN010000801.1:0-2347 GCA_964506385.1 uncultured Planctomycetota bacterium | reverse complement strand
CGCGGACGAGGACGATGCAGAAGGGCGGGCCACGGTCCCCAAGATCCGGGGCCAGGCTCGAAGAGGCCGAGGGCGAGGCCCCCGCCGAGCCGCCTGGCCCCGCGCCAGGGGACTTTTTTCGACGTAAGTCCAGAAACCCCCGTCGGCGGAGCGACTTTCTCTTTTTTCGCCCACGTATTTCGGGCCGCATGCGACGTTGTAGCGGTAGAGGGGAACGGGATGCATGCGTGGCAGGCTGCGAGCCGTCCCTGGCGGCCGCCACGGTCCGCAGCGACGCCGCACGGCCGGTCCCGCCCCTCTCCACCCATCCAGCGTGGCCACGCGGACGGCGGCTCGGAGGAAGCCACCGGCTCCGGCACGAGCGCCCCCTGCCAGCCGCCGGCGTCCTGGGCTGCGGATCGCCGGCATCCGCGGCCCTCGGCGCACTCCCTGCGTATGGCCGGACTCCGGCCCGTGTGCGAGGCCCAAGAAGAAGCCCCCGGCTCCTGTTAGCGTCCCCTGGGGCTTCACGCGAAAACCTGTGGGCAGGAGCGGGGGCCGAGTTGTCGCAGGCCGTCGAAACTGGAGATCCTATCATCAAATTCCGTGCCACCCCCGCCACCCCAGGGGATGAACCCTGATGGCCGCTCCGTAACCGCAGCATTCCGAAGGGATTAGAGCATGGCATTCGACCCGAAGCCCGTGGGATCCCGCAGGGGCGAGGGCCGGGATGTCCACATCGGCAGACCCACGGCGGTCCTGGATTCCAGCCAGTCAGACAGGCGCCTGGCCCCCGCCATGGCCTTCCTGGTACCCCTTGCCTCGCCGCATGCCCGCGATCCCGTGCTCGCGGTCCAGCGCCACCACGATATCGGCCTCGTCGCCCGTCGCCTGCACCCACCGTGTATTGGGCAGATCGACCCGCTCGTAGTGGCGCTCGGCCTCCTCGCGGCTGCGACCGCCGCGCATGTGGCGTGCGACGAGTGGGCCGCGGTTGGCCCCAGCAGGCAACTCCAGGAATAGCTTGAGGTTGAAGAGATCCGGGACCGTGCGCCAGCCCCCTTCCCGGCACAGCAGGTAGTTGCCCTCGACGAGCACGAGCCTGTCCTCTGGACCGACGGTGATGCGCGCCTCGGCCGGCTCGTGCACCGTGCGGTCATAGGCCGGCAGCCGCACCGTCTGCGAGCCGTCGCGCAGCCGACCCAGGTCGCGGACCAGCCGGCCCACGTCGAAGGTGAACGGTGCGCCCTTGTGGAGCTTCAGCGGCCCGGGCTCACGCACGCACGCCGGCGTCCTGTGCGCCGACAGATAGGCGTTCGGGTAGTGATAGCCGTCCAGCCCCAGCACCGCCACCCCGAAGGGCGGCGCCAGCGCGGCCAGCACACGCGCCATCAGGGTGGTGAAGACCGACTTCCCGCTCCCCGGCACCCCGGCCACGGCCACAAGGAAGCGGTCCGTCGCCGTCGCCGCCTGCCGTCCCAGAAGCTCGGCCAGCGCCAGGTGGTAGCGGAACAACTCGTCGGGCCGCACCTCGACCGTCTCCGTCAGTCCGGCGACCTCCAGTGGGCGAGCCGTCACCGCGCGCCACACGCCGGCAAGCCGCCGCAGCCGTTCTGCCACGACGTCCGCCACCGTCGCCCGGCTCACGCCGAAGAGCTCGCCCTGCGACGAGTCGCACAGCAGCCATCGTCTGACGGCATCCCGCTGGGCCTGCGTCGTCGCCTCCCCCGACACCGCGCGCTCCAGCACTGCCTCTGGGGTCATCGCTCATCCATCTCCCTGGCACTGCAACGCCAGTTCGATTCGCCACAGAGGGCATCGACGGCAACACCTGGTGGGAAATCCGGGCCAGCGCGGCCCGTGGCCGCAACCAAAGAGGACAACTCGGGCTGGGCAAACCAGGTCCTGTTGCGGAAAGTCCCCTCGTTGGAAGACCGCCTAAAGGCGGGACTACGAACCGCCATTCTCCCGTTTGCAGTCCCGCCTTCAAGCGGCTCTGTCCCCCTGGTCTCGGAGACTTGGACTTCCCGCAACAGGAGCAAACCAGAAAGCAAAGCCAACTCCGTCCCATAGGGTCTGCCCAGTCCGAGCTCTCCTCGGCCCAGCATGCGCGCAACATACGCGCATGTTGCCCTGGGAGGCTCCATGGGGCCTGGGCCATCCTGGGACCACGCGAGATGATACCGCCTGCTGCCGACCGGCGCAAGACACGGCTTGACGAGACTGACCCCGCATCTTGGGGTTTCCTCCCGCCTCGTCGTCCGCATCGTCGCTGGCGCAGGCGCGATGCCTTGGTGCCACCTGTCCGCCCGTCCATTGGGCGGACGAGATTCTCGTACTCTCGCAGTCGTTTAACTGCGAGATGACA
>CAZDNN010000800.1:0-2396 GCA_964506385.1 uncultured Planctomycetota bacterium | reverse complement strand
TGTTTCAGATAGGTCACGGCGTCGGCGCGGCCCTGGTCGGGGTCGTCGCCGAGGTAGGCCGTGAAGCCGCCGGAGCCGGCGAGGGGCGCCTGGATGATGCTGTGGACAGGCACGCCCGCCGCCTCGGCCGCTGCCGCACAGCTCTTGAGATTCTCCGGCCCGAAGCGCGCATCGAGCAGGTAGGGCACGTGGGGCAGGAACAGGTCGAGCCCGCCCGCGCCGGCCCTCGCCAGCCGCTCCATCACGCACTCGATGGGCGCGCTTGGGAACATATGGTTGCTCGCCAGCAGCATGCTCGTGCTCCTTCCAGGGCGCCTCGGGGCCGTTTCCTTGGGCAGACACCATAGGAGATCGCCCCGCCGACTGCAAGTCGCGTTCGCTGCGCTTTGACACGGCCGGGATGCGAGGGCAGAATAGGGCTGCCGGGTCCCAGGCCAGTGCTGCCACAGGAGGAATGCCATGCGCTCGTCTCTGCCCTTGGCCGCGACCATCCTCGCTTGCCTCGTCGGCTGCACTGGTCGCGGACGCATCCCGCCGCCGCCCGTGACTCAGGGGGCGCTGGTGGACGATCTGAGCTACCCGACCGACGAGGCGGCGCAGGCCGCATGGGCGCCGATGGCGGGGAGCGGCGGTGTTTCCATCGCCACCCTGGGCGGGCGGCGGGCACTGCGGATGCCGTGCAACTTCGAGGGCACGGAGATCGAGCGGGCCTCCTGGGACCGCAAGGTGCAGCTCGACCTGACGGCCTGCCGCGGCCTCCGCTTCGCCTTCTACTGCGCCGACGCCGCGCCCGTCTCGCACTTCAGCCTCTATCTCCACAGCGGCGACGGCTGGTACGCCGCCAGCTTCGGCCAGCGCTCGTCGAGCGGCTGGAGCGAGGTCGCCATCGACAAGACCGACACGAAGATCGAGGGCTCGCCCGGCGGCTGGGCGACGGTGGACACCATTCGGATCTCGGCCTGGCGGGGGCGGCATATCGACACGGAGTTCTACATCGCCAACCTGGCGCTCAACGGCGCCGACGCGCCGATCGCCATCGTCCGCGGCGAGTCCGTGGCGAGGACGTCGCCCGACGAGGCCAACTCGGCGGCCACCTTCGCGAAGGGGATGGCGGAGATGCTCGACCAGCTCGGCCTCGACTACGCCGTCATCAGCGACCTCGACGTCACCGCCGAGCGGCTCAAGGGCAAGCGGATCGCCATCCTGCCCCACAACCCCCAGATGCCCGACGCCGTGGCCGGCGAGCTGAAGCGCTTCGTCGAGGGCGGCGGCAAGCTGCTGGCCTTCTACACGATTCACCCGGCCCTCGCCGACCTGCTGGGCATCGCAGGCGGCGCGCACCTGCGGCAGTCCTACCCCGGCCACTTCGCCTCCATTCGCGCGAGCGGCGACGTGATGAAGGGGCTCCCGACTGTCACGGGGCAGCGGTCCTGGAACATCCGCAAGACGACCGTTATCGAGGGCAAGAGCCGCGTCGCGGCCCTATGGTTCAACGACAAGGGCGAGTCCACCGGCGAGCCCGCCCTGGTCGCCTCGGGCCGTGGCGTCTTCATGACCCACGTCCTGCTGGGCGACGATCCCGCGAACAAGCAGCGGATGCTCCTAGCCATGCTCGGCCACCTCGAGCCCGAGCTCTGGAAGAAGGCGGTGGCGTCGAAGCTGGATCAGCTCGGGCGCTTCGGCCCCTACGGCGGCTTCGAGGAGGCCCGCCGCCACATTGGGCGCGCAGGAAGGAGGGATGCTCGCGTGGAGAAAGCCCTGACAGCAGCGGAGCAGACTCGCGCCGAGGCGACGGAGCTGGCCGGCGCCGGCGATTTCGCCGCGGCGCTCACGGCGGCCGGCGACGCGCAGCACGACCTGTTGCTCGCCCACTGCCGCGCCCAGAAGCCGCTTCCAGGCGAGCACCGCGCCTGGTGGTGCCACAGCGCCTTCGGCGTCGAGGGCATGACCTGGGACGAGGCCATCAAGACCCTCGCCGACAACGGCTTCACCGCCATCTTGCCCAACATGCTCTGGGGCGGCACGGCCTACTACGAGAGCGATG
The DNA here is from genome assembly GCA_964506385.1 of uncultured Planctomycetota bacterium. Classification (GTDB taxonomy): domain Bacteria; phylum Planctomycetota; class PUPC01; order DSUN01; family DSUN01; genus CAZDNN01. The sequence continues at coordinate 352 of CAZDNN010000800.1, read as the reverse complement.
TGCTGCCCGTCGCGCCAGAGGTCGCCGAGCGCGGCGACCAGATCGCCCAGTGCGTCGCCGCCTGCCGCAAGTACGGCGTCGAGTGCCACGTGTGGAAGGTCAACTGGAACATGAGCCACCGCGCGCCCAAGGCCTTCGCCGAGCGGATGCGGAGGGAGGGCCGCACCCAGGTCGGCTTCGACGGCAAGCCCGAGCCGCGCTGGCTCTGCCCCTCCCATCCCGAGAACCAGAAGCTCGAGATCGAGTCGATGGTCGAGGTCGCGACGAAGTACGACGTGGACGGCGTGCACTTCGACTACATCCGCTACCCCGGCCCGAGCCGCTGCTTCTGCCCGGCCTGCCGCGAGCGCTT
>CAZDNN010000799.1:0-2398 GCA_964506385.1 uncultured Planctomycetota bacterium | reverse complement strand
CGCGCAGGTCCATGAGCTCGCCGCACAGCCGCCGCAGCTCGTCGAGTGAGCTGTAGTCGTCCACCAGGACCTCGGCTTGCTCGTAGCCGTATCGGCGGGCGAGCTTTCTGAGTCGGTCGTCGCGATCGCGCTGGTCGGCGGCGAGGGTCTCGGCCCGCTCGCCGAGCTGCGCGATCTCGCTGCGTGCGGCGGCGAGCTCGTCGGCCTGGAGCACCTCGCCAGCGACTGACATCCGCTGGCCCTTGAGCGCCAGCATCCCGCCCGCGACCGCGACCGCGACGAGGACCACGATGCCCACGGCCAGGGACCACAGCATCAGCAGGATGCCGACAATGACCCCGGCCCCTGCGAGGATGGCGCCGCGGAGGACCCACTGCCGCGCCGTCTCGCGCTCGCGCTGGCGGGCTTCGAGGATCTGCTCGACCCGCAGCTCGGCCTCAGCGATGCGCCGCTGCGCCTCCTCGGCCTCGGCGGCGGCCTGCGCCGAGACCCGTTCGTGGTCGAGGATGAAGCTGCCGTCCTGGGACGCGAGGTCCTTGAATCGCAGTTCCAGGCGGTCGAGGTCGTCGATGGACGCCCCTTCGTCCACAAGGCGCTCTTCCTCGCGCCGCATGGCGGCGTGGAGCTGGCCCTCATCGGCCTCGAAGCTCTTGACCTTGCCGAGGAGCTGCGCGACGCTGTCCGCGTCGTCCTGGCCGACGGCGGCGAGGCGGCCGAGGGCCTCGAGGTCGCGGCGGGCGGGGCGCAGGGCGTTGGAGTCGAGCTCCGCGGCGCTCTTCTCGGCCTGCTCGGCCTGGCGGAGCAGCTCGAGGCGCTCGGCCTGCCAGCGGGTGAGGTTCCCGGCGTGCTCGGCGGGGAAGCCTTCGAGGTGGGCCACCTCCTTGTGCTCGGCTTCGAGCCTGGCCAGCTCGGCCTGGGTCTGGCGCACCGCGGCGATCCGCTCCTCGAGCTCGACGTGCTCGGCCACCTGGGCGAGGTAGTCGAGCCGCGCCTCGTGGCCCCGCAGCTCGTCGCGCTCGGCGATGAGGCGGCGGAACTCGGCATCCTGGTCCGCGATGGCCTGGTGCTCCGCATCGAGTTCCTCCAGTTGCCTGTGCAGTTCCTTCGCCTCCTCCACCAGGCGCTTGATCTCGTTCTCGAGGGACCCGCCCTTCAGCATCACTACCTCGGGGTAGTTGCGCATCGTGTCGCGCAGCGCGGTCAGGGCGCGGGCCACGGTGGCGTCGCCAGCCTGGGAATCGGCCGCCCGCTGCACCAGGCTGTCGAGGCCCGCCGCGCGCCCGACGCTCGACAGATCGTCCTGAGCGACCAGGCACGTATTCGAGAACTCCCCGGCACTCAGGTCCAGCAGCCGGCGGCCCAGCGCCAGGCCATCCCCGTTCGGGCACCACTGCTCCGTGATGTCCGTATTGCTCTCGAGGTCAACGATCCCGACCGCGCCGGCGTCGGCGAAATCCCAGCGGATTTCGATGAGCCGGCGGCCGTCGTGGATGCGCAGGCGGGTGCCGAACGGTGGCCCGCCGAGCGGGAACCAGTGGGTGCCGTGCGGGCGCAGGCTGGTGCGCAGCAGCCGCTTGTCCGTCTCGATGCCGTAGAGCGAGGCGACCAGGGCCATCTGGAGGGTGGTTTTCCCCGCCTCGTTGTCGTCGAGGAACAGGGTGATGCGGTCGGGGACGAAGCGGAAGGGCGCGTCGGGGGCGCGCAGGCAGCCGAAGCCGTCAACGAAGAGCTCGTGGAGGCGGATCATCGCAGATGCACCTCCCCGAGCTTCAGGGCGTCCAGCCCGTAGAAGAGCGCCTGCTTGATGCAGCGGCGTTCCTCCTCGTCGGACGTCTCCAGGTAGCGTTTGTGCATGCGCCAGCAGTAGATCTCTTCGCTCGTCGCCGCGAGACCCGGCTCCTCGGGCAGCGGGGCATCGAGGTCGATATCGTAGTCCGGCTCCACCGCCGAGTCATCCACCACGGCGTGGAAGAAGCGCTCGCGGAGCGCAGGCCCCGGCTGGAAGTCCACCCCCCGCGCCAGACGGCCTCGGAGGGCGACGTAGACGATGTCACCCTCCGCCGCCTCGGCCTCGCCGAGCAGGGCGTCGAGCCGGTGGCCGAGTGCGGAGCTGTCGGAGAGCCCCGTGAGGTCCATCTCGACGCGGCGGACCACGCGGTTGTCGCACTGGTGCCAGTGGAGCGCCTCCTCGCCGAGCGGCTGGCCAGGCTCGATCTCGACCTCGAGCCAGCGGCCCATGCCCTCGTCGCGGAGAGATGCCGCGAAGGGCGCGCCCGCGTAGGCGCCGAGCACGCGCCCGCCGGACCCGAGCACGGGCCGGCCGTGATGGTAGTGGCCGATGGCCGCGTAGGCGTAGCCTGCCGCCTCCAGCTCCTCGGCGGTGAACGGCAGGACCTCC
>CAZDNN010000798.1:0-2417 GCA_964506385.1 uncultured Planctomycetota bacterium | reverse complement strand
GTGGTGAGGCCGCCAATGCTCCAGGCCTTGCCCGGCCAGTGGTGGCAGTGGACGAAGAGGGTCCTGCCCTGGCGGGTGAAGTTGGCGAAGAGGCTGCGCTTGACGGCGCAGGGGTCGGCGCCGTAGATGGTGTGGCCGTACTTGTCCATCCACTTGCCGACGGCGGTGAGGATCTTGACGGAGGGCTTGGGGATGGCGCCGGATGGCTTGGGCCCGATGTTCAGCAGGTAGTTGCCGCCGTCGCGGGCGCAGGTGATGAGGTTGCGGATGCACTGCTTGGGGCTCTTCCAGTCGTCGTCGTTGCGGTGGTAGCCCCAGCTCCCGTTCATCGTCATGCAGGCTTCCCAGCCGCGTCCGTCGGTGCTCTCCTCGGCGCGGATGTGCTGCTCGGGGGTCGAGAAGTCCTCGGGCAGGCGCGAGCGGTTGTTGATGAGGATCTTGGGCTGGAGCTTGCGGACCATGCGGTTCATCTTCCGCGATTCCCAGCCGTCGGCGTCGAGGGGCCAGGGCACGTCGTACCACAGGATATCGAGGGTGCCGTAGTTGGAGCACAGCTCGCGGACCTGGCCGTGGATGTAGGCGACGAATCGCTTGCGGGCCGCCTCGTCCTCGCGGCAGATGGCGCCGTCGGGGTGATGCCAGTCCATGAGGGAGTAGTAGAAGCCGACGCGGAGTCCCTCGGCGCGGGCGGCCTCGACGTACTCGGCCACGAGGTCGCGCCCGCAGGCCTGCCTGGGCGCGCAGTAGTCGGTGTACTGGGTGTCGAAGAGGCAGAAGCCCTCGTGGTGCTTGGTGGTCATCACCATGTACTTCATGCCGGCCTTGCGGGCGAGCTTGGCCCAGGCTCGGGCGGCGTTAGGCTTGGGCTTGAACTTGGCGGCGAGGCCCTCATAGTCGGCGACGGGAATTGCCTCCTGCTCCATCGCCCACTCGTGGCGGCCGATGACCGCGTAGAGCCCCCAGTGGATGAACATGCCGAACTTGGCCTCGTGCCACCACTTCATCCGCCGGATGCGGTCCCGCACCGTCTTGCTCACCCGCTTCTTCGCCATCGCTTCCTCTCCTTTCCTGATGTAGCCGCTTGCGCGAGGGCGGCTCGGCAGGCCCGTCCGCCGAAGCTGACTTCCGCAGCGGAGGCGGAAGCCTCGCCCTCCCATCTTGCCAGGGATGGCAGCCAGGGTTGTAGGCCGGAGGGGGCGGCCTGTCAAGCGCGTTGCGTCACCCGCCGATTCCCGCTAAGCTCTTGGGCACGGTCAGGAGGCCAGACCATGAGACACTTGCTTCTGTTGCCACTCGTCGTCCTGGCGGCTGAGGCCGGGGCAGGGGAGTGGCGGCTCCAGCGCGTGCCGGGCTACCTGAGGGGGGCCGCGGGCAGGCAGAAGGGCTTCCTGTGGTACCGCTGCTTCGTGAGGGTGCCCGCCGCGTGGCGCGGCGAGAAGCTGCGGCTGGTGCTCGGCAAGATCGACGACTGCGACGTGACCTTCGTCAACGGTGCCCGCGTCGGCGGCACGGGCAGGATGCCGCCGAGGGCGCGCACCGCCTACAGCCGGACGCGCTCGTACTCCGTGCCCGCGAAGGCCGTGCGGGCCGGCGGGTGGAATCTGATCGCGGTGCGGGTCTACAACCACGGCGGCCGCGGCGGCATCGTGGGCGAGCCCCACCGCCTGTCGTGCAGGAAGGGCGCCCTGAGCCTGGCAGGCGACTGGCAGTTCCGAGCAGGCGATGACCCGTCGTGGGCGAAGTGGCCCGCGGACCCCGACACTCCCGAGGGACAGAAGATGGCCGAGGACTACGCGAAGAGCACGGAGAACCCCGCTGGCTCGCCCGACACGGCCTTCGTCGGCGAGGCGCCGCCGCCCGAGGGCGAGCTGACGCTGTGGTATCGCCAGCCGGCAAGCCAGTGGACCGAGGCCCTGCCCGTCGGCAACGGGCGGCTGGGCGCCATGGTGTTCGGCGGCGTCGGCCGCGAGCACATCCAGCTCAACGAGGACACCTTGTGGGCTGGCCATCCCGTCGAGCGCGATCGCAAGGGCGCCTGGAAGGCGATCCAGAAGGCCCGCGAGCTCATCTTCGACGGCCAGTACGCCGAGGGCCAGGCCCTCATGCAGCGCGAGGTCATGGGCCCCCGCATCGCACCCCGGAGCTACCAGACCCTCGGCGACCTGTGGCTCGACTTCGGGAAGGTCGCCGAGGTGCGCGACTACCGGCGCGACCTCGATCTCGATGCGGCCATCGCGCGCACGGCCTTCCGCAGCGCCGATGCCACGTTCACCCGCGAGGTGCTCTCCAGTCCCGCCGACCAGGTGCTCGTCGTGCGGCTGGCCTGCGATAAGCCCGGCCGGCTGACCTTCGGCGTCCGCATGTCGCGGCCCGAGAACGGCGATGTGACGGCCCTGGGCCAGGACGGCCTCGTGCTG
>CAZDNN010000797.1:0-2435 GCA_964506385.1 uncultured Planctomycetota bacterium | reverse complement strand
GTCTCGTGGGTGCCAGGCCAGTGCCAGCGGGAAGGCGGCCATCAGCGCCAGCATCGGGCCGACCTGCTGGCGCGTGAGGAATGCTCCTGCCATGGCGACGCCGCTGAGCGCCAGCAGCAGCGTGCTGCGGCGCGCCACTCCGCGCAGCACCAGGCCCGCCGCCGCCGCGAGGAAGGGCGGGACGAGGGTCTCGACCCGAATGTCCTGGAACCCCGGGTTCATGGCGGCGAGGAAGAAGGCGGCGGCGGCGCCGAGCGATGCCAGCCGGCCCAGCAACGCCCGCGCTGCCCAGTAGACGAGCAGCCCGGTCCCGACCCACCACGCCACCAGGACCAGCCGCAGGGCCGTCATGTGGTAGAGGCCCGCCACGCGGAACACGAGCGCCGTGAGCCAGCACACCACCGGCCCCCAAGGCGCCAGCGCGTTGCGGTAGAGCGGGCCTCCGTCGGTCGCCAGGCGAGCCCCCGCCACCACGAAGTTCGCTTCGTCCACCGAGCGCAGCGTCGCCCCGCAGTTCAGCGCCATACGCCCCGCGAACAGGACGCAGAGCGCGGCCAGGATGCACAGGGCTCGTCGTCGTCCGAGCAGCACGAGTTGTCTCCGTCGATCTGCCCGGCAGCGGCGTCAGGGCGAGGGCGTGCTGTCGGGGAGCGCACCCTTCGTGAGGCGGTAGATCCGCAGGTCACCGGGGCTCGCGACAAGGCTGTAGCGGCTCTCGAGGATGGGCCCGAACCGTGGGAACGCCGCGGGGTCCGGCACGTGCCGCCCGACGACGAGCACCGGCGGCAGCCGCGCCGCGAGGCCCTCGTCAACGCCCTCGAGGGTCGCCAGCCTCGGATGGCCGAAGATGCCCGAGCGGCGGGCAGTCGGCCCCACGTCAGCCACCGTCCACGGGCAGACCTGCGGCAGGGCGGGGACGGCGCCGACCCGCACGTAAAGCTCCACGTCGCGAACGGTGGACCAGACGTACATGGAAGGTGGGGAGCCGATCGCCTCGATCGCCACCCTGTGCTCCTCCCGCAGTCGCCGCTTCCCTGGCGACAGGAGGCCGAGCGCCAGGGCTGCGAGGAGTGCCGCCGCGACGGCGCCGCCGAGGACCATCGAGCCGCGGCGGCCCTCGCCCGGTGCCCTGGGCAGAAGGAGGACCCTGGCCCCGAGGGCCGCGGCCAGAGCGAGCGCCATCAGCGCCGGTGTCAGGAAGCGGGTCGTCGGCCCCAGTACGAGCGCGGCGGCCAGAGCGCCCAGCCCGGCGAAGCTCAGCAGGCCGAGGGGCGAGCGGCACGCGGCCGCCCGGCCGCCGATCTGAATCACGGAGAGCAGCCCTGCCAGCGCCAGGGCGATCGTGAGCCGCACGTCGGGCAAGGTGGTTGCCAGGACGTCGCGGCCGGCCAGGACGTGCGCCCAGTAGAGCGACGGCTGGCCGAGCGCTCTGACCTGGCCCAGCGACAGCGGGATCGCCAGGCACAGGACGGGGGTCACATACGCCCCCGCCAGTGCCCATCGCTCTCGGGCGCCGATGTCGCGGCGGGTCGCGACCCAGAGCGCCGCGCCCAGGGCGAGGCCAGGGGTCGGCAGCCAGTCGAGCCAGCATCCTGCCAAGTGCACGATGCCGGCGACGGCCGCAAGCCACAGCCAGCGCCGCTCAGCGGCTCGCCACAGCAGGCCGAGGCCAACGAGACACACCGCTGCCGCCGGCTGCGAGCCCACCCACCCGAGCGCCCACGGGCCGCTGACATACGCCAGCAGCCACACGCACAGGGCGAACGGCAGCAACCCCCTCCCGCCGAGAAGCCAGGCAGCAGCGCCCAGGGCCGCCAGCGTCACAGGCACGTGCCACCAGGGGAACGCCGTCCACTGGAGGTGCAAGCGCAACAGCACGGTGTTGACCGGGCGGCAGGCTGGCAGGACGACGTACACCAGCAGACCCGCCACGAGCGCTGCGGCCAGCAGGCCCCTCTGCCGCCGAGCGCCCAGCGCCGTCTCCACGGCCACGCCGATGAGCAGACACATCGGGACGTAGAGCTGCGAGGCGTAGGCCACGTACGCGAACATGCTGGTGGCGGGGATGTCGCCGGGACTCGCCGCGAGCCAGGCCGCCCCGAACGCGACGGCGAGGCCAGCTACCCCTGCCCGCCACGGGATGGGGCCGCCAGCCTGCCGTTCCGGGCCGCGCCAGGCCACTCCCGCGGCTGCGCCGATGAAGGCCAACCCCAGCAGAGGCTCCATCGCAAGATAGCGAACCACCCTCGCTGCGAAGAACCCCGCCGACGGCAGGAGCCCACCCGACGGCGTGTGCCTGAGGAACAGCCAGTTGTACGACCAGACGCAATAGACGAACTCGTGTCCCGCCCCGCGACACGCGTACCACAGCCACGCGGCGGCCACCGCCAGCACGAAGCCCGCGACGACCAGCGCCGATTGGCAGAACGCCAGCC
>CAZDNN010000796.1:0-2435 GCA_964506385.1 uncultured Planctomycetota bacterium | reverse complement strand
CTTCGCCTCCTTCATCGCCGCCGCCTCCTCGAGGGAGCAGCAGGCAGGGACGGCGGAGATGACGTGCTTGCCGTGGCGGAAGCACTCGAGGACGTGTCGCGCGTGGTTGGGCGCCTCGGTGAAGACGGCCACGGCCTCGACCCTGGGATCGAGCACCAGCTTCTCAAGGGATTCGTAGGGCTTCTCGCACCGATAGACCTTCTGGAGACGGCTCCTGCGCTCCGGCCGCAGGTCGCTCACCGCCTCGACGATGCAATGGGGGTCCAGATGCCATTGGAACGACGCGCCGAACCCCCCGCCGACCACGCCGACGCGGATCTTGCGGTCACTCTTCAACTCGGCGGCGGGAAGGCTGGCGGCCAGGGAGCTGACGAGAGCCCCTGCGCCGTAGGCTGCAAGGAAGTCGCGGCGCGATGCGTGCCTGTCTTGGATGGGCATGGTGCGCCCTCCACACGATCTGCTAGGCGGGACCGACCACTCGGGCGCTCGCGATCTCCTTGCGGCCGATGGGACGGACCTGCGCCGCAAGGAGGGTCACGACAGCAATCGTCTCTCCGTCGAGAGCAGTGAACTCGACTTCGAAACCTCCTCCGCCGCGGTGGACGAGCACCACCGTCCCGATGTCGCCACGGCGCAGGCCATGCTCTGGCAGATCGGCGCTCAGCACGACGGTATCCAACTCTCGGATCATCTGCTTCTCCTCTCGAGGGGGTAGGCCGTTACGAGCCGCGGAACGGTGCCACCCGTCTCGATGAACCACACGGCGCGAACCACTGGCTCTCTGCCGTCGGGCACTACCATTATACCATCCACCACATAGCGCGTGCCAAAGGGTGACGGCACAATCTCCGTCACGTCGTGCGTAGCAGCATGTCGTAGCAGCGCTGCCTCGAGCTCCAGCCAGTCCGCAGCCGAGAAGCCGAAGCGAGTGAAGAACGCGGCCTTGTGCTTGCCGGCGCGGTGGGTAGGGGAGAGCAGGTAGTGTGTGAGCTTTCGCCTCGGGACGAGGGCGCTCTGGTGGTTAGGGAGCCTCATGGTTGGCCTTCGTCCACGTTGGCGCGGCCGGCGTCCTACGCTTTCTTGAGCGCGGCCTCGAGTGCGTCGGCGACGGTGCGGAGGGCCTTGATGCGGGCGTAGAGCTTGTCGTTGGCCTCGAGGATGGTCCAGGGGGCGTAGGTGGTGGAGGTCCTTTCGAGCATGTCGCAGATGGCGACCTCGTACTGGGGCCATTTCTTGCGGTTGCGCCAGTCCTCGTCGGTGATCTTCCACTGCTTGTGGGGCGTGTCCTCGCGGGCCTTGAAGCGGCGAAGCTGCTCGGCCTGGTCGATGTGGAGCCAGAACTTGACGACGACGGTGCCGGAGTCGGTGAGCTGGCGCTCGAACTCGTTGATCTCGCGGTAGGCCCGCCGCCACTCGTCGGTGGTGCAGAAGCCCTCGACCCGCTCGACGAGGACCCGCCCGTACCAAGAGCGGTCGAAGATCGTGATGTGCCCGGCCTTGGGCACGTGGCGCCAGAAGCGCCAGAGGTAGTGGTGGGCGAGCTCCTCCTTCGTCGGGGCCGCGATGGGCACGACCTCGTAGCCGCGGGGGTCGAGGCCGCGGGTCAGCCGCCGGATGCTGCCGCCCTTGCCACCGGCGTCCACCCCCTCGTAGACGATGGCGGCGGCGATTCGGGCGACGAAGAGCTCGTGCTCGAGCTGGAAGAGGCGGTCCTGGAGGTCGTCGAGCTGCTTCTCGTAGTCGTCGCGCTCGAGGCTGAGCGAGAGGTCGAGGCGGTCGAGGATGGTCCTGCGGCGCGTCGGTGACTTCTTGGGCCTCGGCATGGGCTTGGGCTTGGCTCTGGGGCGTGCGGCGCGGCGGTCGAGCTCGGCCTCGACGGCCTGGATGACGGTCTCGAAGACCTTGACGCGCGCGAAGCGCCCCTGCACAGCTTCGACGATCGTCCACGGCGCGTACGCTGTCGAGGTGCGCTGGAGCATCTCCTCGACCACCTCGAGCCAGGAGTCGTACCGCTTGTGCTGCTTCCACTCCGCCTTCCCCACCTTCCAGGCCGTGGCGGGGTTCTTCTCGAGCTGCTTGAAGCGCTTGCGCTGTGTCTTGGGGTCGATGTGGAGCCAGAGCTTGACGAGCACGGCGCCGCCGTCGGCGAGCTGCCGCTCGAACTCCTGGATGTCCTGGTAGGCCTGCTCCCACTGGGCTTTGCCGACCAGCTTCTCCATCCTGCTGACGAGCACGCGCCCGTACCACGAGCGGTCGAAGATGGCGAGCGTGCCGGCGGGCGGGAGCTTGCTCCAGTAACGCCACATCCACGGGTGCAGCCGCTCGTTCCCGTCCGGGGCGTTGATGGGATGGACCTTGAAGCCGCGGGGGTCGAGCGCCTGGGTCAGGCGGTTGATCAGCGTGCCCTTGCCCGCGGCGTCCCAGCCCTCGAAGAC
>CAZDNN010000795.1:0-2438 GCA_964506385.1 uncultured Planctomycetota bacterium | reverse complement strand
GCGGCGGCTGCCCAACTTCGTGGTGATCTTCACCGACGACCAGGGCTACCAGGACGTGGGCTGCTTCGGCTCGCCGAAGATCAAGACGCCACACCTCGACCAGATGGCCGCCGAGGGACGGAAGTTCACCAGCTTCTATGTCGCGGCCTCGGTGTGCTCGCCGTCGCGGGCCGCGCTGCTCACGGGATGCTACCCGCCGCGCGTGAGCATCCCAGGCGTGCTGTTCCCGCGCTCGAACACCGGGCTGAGCGACAAGGAGGTAACCCTCGCTGAGCTGCTGAAGACCCGCGGCTACGCCACTGCCTGCATCGGCAAATGGCACCTTGGCTTCCAGCAGAAGTTCCTGCCCACCCGCCACGGCTTCGACAGCTACTACGGCATCCCCTACAGCAACGACATGTGGCTGGGGCCGGGCATGGACTTCGCTGAGGGCGCGAAGCTGCCTGAGGGCGCCACGATCGAGGAGCTGAGGAAGGGGCCCCGCCAGCGCAACGCAGTGCCGCTGATGCGCGACGAGAAGGTCATCGAGTACCCCGCCGATCAGGCGACGCTGACGAAGCGCTACACCGAGGAGGCCGTGCGCTTCATCACAGCGAACAAGGACAAGCCCTTCTTCCTCTACCTCCCCCACACGATGCCCCACATCCCGCTCTTCGCGTCGAAAGCGTTCAAGGGCAAGTCGGCCCGCGGCCTCTACGGCGACGTGATCGAGGAGATCGACTGGAGCACGGGGCAGATCCTCGATACGCTCAAGAAGCTGGGCATCGACGGGGATACGTGCGTGATCTTCACGTCCGACAACGGGCCGTGGCTGAGCAAGAAGGCGCACGGCGGCTGCGCGCTGCCGCTGCGCGACGGCAAGTTCACGGTCTACGAGGGCGGCATGCGCGAGCCGTGCATCATGCGCTGGCCCGGCCGCATCCCTGCCGGCACGGCCTGCTCGGAGATAGCGACGACGATGGACCTGCTGCCGACCTTCGCGAAGCTCGCCGGCGCCGAGCCACCCAGGGACCGCGTCATCGACGGTCGGGACATCTGGCCGCTGATGGCAGGCCAGCCCGGCGCGAAGACGCCGCACGAGGCGTTCTTCTACTTCCGAGGCAACGGCCTCCAGGCGGTGCGCAGCGGCGACTGGAAGCTGCACCTCGGCCGCACGGTCGGCCGCGGGGATAAGCGCCGCCAAGTCCCCGGCCGGCTCTACAACCTGCGCGAGGACATCGGCGAGACGACCGACGTCGCGGCACAGCACCCCGACATCGTTCAGCGCCTCACCGCGCTCGCCGCCAGGATGGCCGAGGACATCAAGCAGAACAGGCGGCCCTGCGGCAAGGTCTGAGGAACGGCCGATGGACCGACGCGGCTTCCTGACAGGCATCGGGCTGAGCGTGGTCGGCGCGGCGAGGACTCCGCCTGGCGTCAGAGCATCTTCTACGAGGCGCCCAAGCCCGAGCTCGGGAGCTGGCCGCTCGTCGCCGTCCGCACCCCGCGCTGGAAGTACATCCAGACCTTCGACATCAAGGCCCACTCGACGCTCGTCTTCGAGGAGCTCTACGATCTCCACGGCGACCCGCATGAGATGACCAACCTCGCCTGCCGGCCCGAGCACAAGGCCACAGTGCAGCGGCTCCAGGCCGAGCTGGCACGGCTGCGGGAGGGGATTCGGGGAGACTGACTTGCAGGAGACCAGGATGAAGCGGCGAGACTTTCTGGGACATCTGGGCAAGGCAACGGCAGGCCTTCTGGGCGCGGCGGCTCTCGGGCGTCGCCGCCCCGCTCGCGGCGCGCAGGCAGGCGGCGAGCGGCCACCTAACTTCGTGGTCATCTTCGCCGACGACCTCGGCTACGGCGACCTCGGCTGCTTCGGCCACCCGACCATCCGCACCCCCCACCTTGATCGCATGGCCGCCGAGGGGATGAAGCTCACCCAATTCTACTCCGCCGCCTGCGTGTGCACCCCCAGCCGCGCCGCGCTGCTCACCGGCCGGCTGCCCGTGCGCACGGGGATGTGCAGCGACCGCCGCCGCGTGCTCTTCCCCAACTCGGGCGGCGGGCTGCCGGCGGCCGAGGTCACCATCGCGTCGGCGCTCAAAGCCAAGGGCTACGCCACGATGTGCGTGGGCAAGTGGCATCTCGGCCATCTGCCCGAGTTCCTGCCGACCCGCCGCGGCTTCGACGCCTACTTCGGCATCCCCTACAGCAACGACATGCGGCCCTGCCCCCTGATGGAGAACGAGAAGGTCGTCGAGCAGCCCGCGAAACAGGCCACGCTTACCAAGCGCTATACCGAGCGGGCCATCGCCTTCATCGAGGCGAACAGGGAGAAGCCCTTCTTTCTCTACTTCCCACACACGTTCCCACACGTCCCGCTGTTCGCCTCCGGCGACTTCAAGGGCAAGAGCCCGCGGGGTCTCTACGGCGATGTCGTGGAGGAGCTGGAC
>CAZDNN010000794.1:0-2440 GCA_964506385.1 uncultured Planctomycetota bacterium | reverse complement strand
CAGCTACTACCGTGCCCCCTGCATCCTCGCCCGCGGGCTCTGGCGGGAGGGCCGCTTCGGCGACTTCCTCTACTCCGAGGTCGAGTACTACCACCCCAACATCGGCCACGCCCGCGACGGCCTCTCCCACTGGGCGGGCAAGCGCACCTGGCGCTACGGCTATCCGCCCATGCTCTATCCCACACACTCCACCGGCTTCCACGTCGGCGTGACCCGCGAGCGACTGACCCACGTCTCCTGCGTCGGCTGGAAGAGCCAGGACCCCGCGTTCGCCGACAATCCCTACGACAACCCCTTCGCCAGCCAGAGTGCCCTGTTCCGCACGAGCGGCGCGAACATCTGCCGCTGCAACGTCTTCTGGCACGGCCACGCCCACGGAGAGCGCGCCCAGTGGATCGGCGCCGAGATGTCCGTCTACATGGGGAGCTCTGCGGGCCAACCCTTCGTCGTCAAGCAGCGCGGGAAGCCCGACGACCGCACGTGCCCCGACTTCCTCGACACCCTCCCCCAGCCGATGCGGGTCCGCACCGGCCACGGCGGCTCCCACACCTTCCTCACCCACGAGTTCGTCGCCGCCCTCGTCGAGGGCCGCGAGCCCGCCGTCGATCTCTACGAGGCCCTCGCCATGACCGTCCCCGGCATCGTCGCCATGGACTCCGCGCGCAAAGGCGGCGAGCAGCTCAAGGTGCCAAGCTTCGACAAGGGGTGACTTGTCCGGCCGGCTCTCGCCAGGAAGCCCAGTCGAGGTGGAGGGCTACCGCCTTCTGCCGCGCCGCGAGCGGTCCGGCTCGGGCTGCCGCGCTGCGGACTCGGGCGCGACGCTGGTGCCGGCCCTCGGCGGCTCGGAGCGGCGCTCGCGCTGGGACGCCGGCGGCCGCGTCTCGCGCTCGGGCCGCGTCGGCGCCGACGGCCGGACCGCAGGCAACCTGACGGGCGTCTTCACGCGCGACTCGGGGCGCTGCGGCATCGGCCTCTTGGTAGGCGGGGGCGTCGCGGGCCGCGTCTCGCGCTCAGGCCGCCTCGGCGCCGACGGCCGGACCGTGGGCAACGGGATAAGGTTCTTCACGCGCGAATCGGGACGACGTGGCGTCGGCCTTCCGGTAGGCGGGGGCGTCGCGGGCCGGGTGTCGCGCTCGGGCCGCGTCGGCGCCGACGGCCGGACCGTGGGCAAGGGGATGAGGTTCTTCACGCGCGAATCGGGACGACGTGGCATCGGCCTTCCGGTGGGCGGGGGCGTCGTCCGCCGGGTGTCGCGCTCGGGTCGGGTCGGCGTCATCGGCCGGACGGTGGGCAGGGGCGTGAGGTCCCTCCCGCGCGACCCGGGGTGCTGCGGCGACAGGATGGTGGTGGGACTGTGCCTCGTGCGGGTCGCCCGCCACTGCGTCGCCGACTGCTCGATGATGCGGCTGCGCGCGGACCGCTCGAGGGTGCGGCGTGCCTGAGTCGGCTGACGCTGCCACTCGCGCAGACGCTCGCCGTAGGCGCGCTCGCCCCACTGTGTCCGCAGCTCGCGGTCCGTCGCCGACACTTGCTCGGCGATGGCTCGGGTGTGGCGGCGATGGTCGGCCAACTGGTGGCCGTCGAGCCTCTCGACGCGGCGGCGCACGGTTCGGTAGATGTCGTGCTCGGGGGTGCGGGTCGGGTCGATGCGGAAGTGGTCGCGGTACCACCGCTGCCGGTGTGCTGCGATCTGGCGGCTCAGGACGACCGCGGGCCGACGGATGACGACGGGGCGGCGATGGGCGAAGTGCGCCGGCCGGTAGACCCATGGGTGCCATACGTAGAAGCACGCGCGATACGAAGTCCAGCCGCCCAAGTAAAAGGGATCGATCCGGTTGTCGAAGCAGTAGAACCACACGAAGGAGCTTCCGCGCGGGTAGTAGCGGGGGCCGGCGTAGTAGTAATTGTAGGTGTACTCGTAGGGGTTCGGCATGTAGTACGTGCTCGCCGCCGGCGACGCCAGGATCACTTCCTCCGCCGCGGCGAGCGACCTGACCTGGATGTACTGCGCGTCGAACACCTGCCCAGCGCCTGCCGACAGATGGATCTCCAGCACCCCGTCCACCACGCGGCCCTCGGCCGGCACCGTCAGGTCCAGCCGCTCCTGGTTGGCCGGCAGCACGTAGGTGTCGCCGAAGAAGCCCGGCTCCTCGGCCGGCCGCGCCTCGGCGTCCACCTGGCCGGCGAACTGCCGCTCGACGGCCTGGTTGCGCACGAACAGGAAGCCGGCGACCTGCCGGTTCCTCGCAGCGGCGTCGGGGCGGTAGCCGACGCGGATGGTCAGCGCCCGGGCACCGGCGGGAATCTGAAAGAAGTAGACCCCCGTCGCCACCGCCACGCGGGTTGCCTCCTGCTCGTCCCGGCCGTCCCAGGCCGCCAGCCGCAGACCGCGGGCGAAGACCTCGCTATCCGACACGGCTCCATCGCCGCGAACGAACCA
>CAZDNN010000793.1:0-2472 GCA_964506385.1 uncultured Planctomycetota bacterium | reverse complement strand
GATCGGCCCGAAGACCCGCATGCAGTCCGAACGGACTTCTGCCACGGGCTGCTAGGGCGGCAGGTCGTAGCCGGCTATTGTGCGTCGGGGCGGCCTTCGTAGCGCTTCTCGCCGGCCAGGATGGCCTGACGCGCCTCGGCCTCCGCCTCCGCCATCCGCTCGTACTTCGCCTGCCTCTCGGCCTCGACGCCGACGAGTTGAGCGCCTGGCATGTCCTCGCGCCGCATGGTCTCGAGGGTCTTGCGGCCAGCCTCAATGATGGCCAGCGCCTGCTTGTACTTCGGGTCGCTCCTGTCCTTGAAGCGGGCGAGCACGGGGCTTACCTCGGGACGGCTGAAGCACACGCGCGGCACGTGGCTCTGCTGGCTCAGATTCTGTCCCGTGAGCTTGCCAAGTTGCTGGAGCTGTCGCCTGTCCAGGGGCGACCGGCCGTGGAGGTTGTTCGGGTAGGTGCTGGCGTAGGAGGGGTAGTAGGGGGCGTTGATGTCGATCCAGGTGATGATGCGGTCGAGACTCTCGGCGTCGAGCTTCAGATCGTTGTGCCCTTTGCGGAGGACCTCGACGAGGCGGCTGGCGTGCGAGCCCCACGAGTAGGGCGGCAGCGTCTCCGCCGGGCCGGCGCCGGGGACCTTCACCAGCTTCCTGCGCCGCAGCTCCATGTACGAGACGTTGAACGCGAGGGTGAGATCACCCGCGAGGACGACCTTCTTCGCGCCCGGCTTGCCGAAGTCGTGGCAGCGCACGCAGTGCTTGTCGAACACGGGCTGGACCTCGGCGGTGTAGCTGAACAGCCTCGGTGGCCCATACCAGGGCCGTAGCTGGCTGGGCGGGCGGCTGTACGCCGTCTTCAGGGCGTTCGGCGTGCCCATCAGCCGGTTCTCGTGGCAGCCGACGCAGCCGGTCGTCTCGCCGGGCCGGGCGATGGTGCCGCTGCGCATGCTCTGCACCATCATCCCGCTGGCGTCGAGGAGCTGGAAGTAGAGGAAGGTGTCGGCAGGAACAGTGAAATGGGCCGAGCCGTCGGCCTCGACGGGCACGGTGCCGAGGATCCGCTTGTTGTTGAAGTCGTTCCAGGCCATGCCCGGCGCCTGGGTGCCGCTGCCGTTCCAGGCGGTGCGTGTCCAGAAGCGCTTTTCGGGGGATTCCACGACGCGGAGCCACTTCACGGTGCCGCGCTCGACCCGCTCCATGCCGGTGCCGATGTAGACGTCGTAGACGGTGAAGGCCCCCTGGTTCCTCGCGAGGTCGGAGCGGTCTGGGATGACGACGGGCCGCGGCCGCGGCGCCAGGGGCATCGGGTCGAAGCAGCCCGGCGCCTCTGTGTGGAGGACCACCTCGTTGCCGAACAGGTCGAGCAGCACGATGCCCATCTGCTCGCCGCGCACCTGGCGGGCCGCGAGGAAGTGCCTGTCGCTGAGCGGATAGGGGTCTTCGTACTTCGGCTTCACCCGCTTGAACGTGTCGTAGTTCCCCACCTGCACGAGGTTGATGGCGTCAGCGGGCCAGGTGCGCAGCACGGGGCTCCTGCCGTCGATCCCGCGCCGGCGGTCGCAGATGGCGATGGCGCCCCAGGGGCGGTCGTGGCAGGACGAGAAGGTCGCGATGGCCCGCTCCGTGCCCGGGACGATGCGGGTGTCGAGCACGGCGCCTGGGGAGCGGGTGTTGTTCATCAGGTAGATGGCGTGATTCGTGCCGTCGGGGTTGCAGGTCCAGACGCCTTGGGCGTCGCCGAAGTTGCGGTCCACGTACTCCCAGCGGTCGTAGAGGATGCGGCCGTCGGGGGTCAGGGCGCCGTGCCCCTCGTGGAGGGTGCTGCGGCCGATCTGGTGGATATTCGCCCCGTCGGCGTCCATCCTGAAGAGGTTGCCCATGATGTGGCGGTTGCACATGCAGTACTTCGGCTCGCGGGTCGAGGTGAAGGCGATGCGGCCGTCGGGCAGGTAGAGCGGATCGATGTCCGAGACGCCCGCGCCGAAGGTGAGCTGCCGCAGGCCCGAGCCATCGGCGCCGATCTCGTAGATGTGGTAGTCGTCCTTGATGTCCCTGCGCATCGAGAAGAGAATCCGGGAGCCGTCGAAGCTCACGTCTGGGTCGCGGGCCACGCCCTTCGCCAGCTCGAGCAGCGTCGTGACCTGGCTCCCGTTGGCGAAATCGATTGTCTTGAGCGCGCCGCCGCCCTGGAAGCTGCCCGTGTTGATCTCCCCCGTCTGGAACATCGTGGCCGTGTTGTGGTGGTCGCCCCGGTACTGGCGCCGCACGATGAAGACGATGGGCTGGCCACTGACCAGGGGGTTCGCCACGAGCGCCTCGAAGCGGAGCCGCTCGAGCTCGGGCAGCGGGCCCTTGAGGTCGTCGCGCGTCCCGTCCGCAGCGCGGCGCTCGAGCGCGTCGAGCCTCCCAAGGAACTCCTTCGCGCGCGGATAGCGCTCGCCGAAGGTCGCTGCCAGGTCAGTGATGGCGAGCCGCAGTGCC
>CAZDNN010000792.1:0-2477 GCA_964506385.1 uncultured Planctomycetota bacterium | reverse complement strand
AAGACTCGCGCCGGACCTCCTGCCGGTGCCTCACGGACCGGTCGCGCCCCGGCCGGGTCGCCTCGTGGATCGCGGGTTGTCTGGCGGCGCGGTTTTTGCTCGGTCATGCCCAATCTATCCCGCCCCAGGCGCCTCCGCCTACATCCGGCGCAGGCAAGGCGCCGAGAGAACCTGCGGAGGCTGGGAGACCAAACGGGCCACGCAACCTCCGTGCCTATAAACACTTAGGACACGCTTGCCGCACAGGCGCGCCGGAAGGCGCTGCGTGTGGAGTCGCCTGAGGCGGCCACTGGCACGCTCTTTGCTGGTACCAAGGCAGGATGTCTGGACGCGCCTTCCCGATCTCGGCGCCCAACGGGGCGCGGGGCGGTGCGACGGACGCTCCGAGCCCCACACACCCCTCGCGAGAGTCAGATATGAGCCAGCCCCCAGCCGAGATCCGAGCCCGGCGTGAGCACTCCCGCGTCGTCCACGACCTGATCATCATCACACTGATCGCCGCAGTGGTGTTCGTCCTGGCCTGCGTCTTCAACGGCTTCGAGGCGATGGCTCGTCGGTGGGAGGTGGACGAGGTGGTCGCGGGAGTGACCATCTCAGCCGTGGCTTTCGGCGTCTTCTCCCTTCGCCGCTGGCACGAGCTCGTGGGAGAGGTGGCCCAGCGCAAACGCAGCGAAGGAGCGTTGCGGAGGGCCCAAGAGGAGCTCGAGGAACGGGTGGCGCTCCGCACCGCCGAGCTGGCCCGGGCGAATGCCCACCTCCAGAAGGAGAACGCCGAGCGGCGCCAGGCAGAGGAAAAGCTGCTCACCTATCAGGAGCAACTCCGCTACCTTGCCGCCCAACTCTCCCTCGCCGAAGAGCGCACCCGCCGGCGCATCGCCACCGGCCTCCACGACCGGATCGGCCAGGCACTGGCCATCTGCCGGATCCGCCTGGGCGAGCTTGGCGAGGGGGTTCCGCCCGGACACCTCGCCGAGCTGGTCGGCGAGGTCCGCGAGCAGTTCGAACAGGTCATCCGCGACGCCCGGTCCCTCACCTTCGAGCTCAGCCCGCCCGTCCTCTACGAACTCGGCATCGAGGCCGCCATCGAAGCCCTGGCCGACCAGATCGCCAGCCGTCACGGCATTCGCGCCCGCGTCAGCGACGACGGCTGCCCCAAGCCACTGGCCAACGACCTGCGGGTGCTGCTCTTCCAGGCAGCCCGCGAGCTCATGCTCAACGTCGTCAAGCACGCCCACGCCTCGAACATGGACATCTCCCTCTGCCGCTCGGGCGACACCATCGTCATCCAGGTCAAGGACGACGGCCGAGGCTTCTCCGCCGCCGCCGTCCGTTCCCGGCCGATCGGGCCTGGCGGCTTCGGCCTCTTCAGCATCCGCGAACGGCTCAACCACATCGGAGGCTCCCTCGACGTGGAAAGCGCGCCCGGCGCCGGCACGCGCGTGACCCTCGCGGCGCCGATGACCCCCGACCATCAGACACCACTGGTGACAACGTGAGAACCACCCGGGTCCTCCTCGCCGACGACCACAAGATGATGCGCGACGGCCTGTCCATGCTCATCGCGCGCGAAGAGGACATGACCGTCGTCGGACAGGCCGACAACGGCCGGGTCGCCATCGACAAGGCCGCAGAGCTCAATCCCGACGTCATCATCATGGACATCGGCATGCCCGGCCTCAACGGCATCGATGCCACCCGCCAGATCGCCCAGCAGTTCCCCGCCATCAAGGTCATCGCCCTGTCCATGCACTCCGACCGCCGATTCGTCGCCGGCATGCTCAGCGCCGGCGCCGCCGGCTACATGCTCAAGGACAGCGCCTTCGAGGAACTCGCCTACGCCGTCCGCACCGTAACGGCCGGCCGCACCTACCTCAGCCCAGGCATCTCCCATGTCGTCGCCGAGGACTACATCTCCCGGCTCCAGACCACCGACGCCTCCGTCTTCTCCGTCCTATCCCCCCGCGAGCGCGAGGTCCTCCAGCTCCTCGCCGAAGGCAAGACCACCAAGCAAGCCGCCATGGACCTCGGCCTCAGCGCCAAGACCGTCGAAACCCACCGCCAGAACATCATGAAGAAGCTCGGCATCTTCACCGTCCCCCAGCTCACCAAGTACGCCATCCGCGAGGGCCTCACCACCCTCGAGATCGAGCACGTCCAGGGCGCCTGATCGCCGGTGCCCGAGAGGTCGCCGCCGGCCTCCCGGATCGTGTTCGCATCTGCTCGTAGGGCCTCGGACGAGGCGTGGCCGGGCCGTCACAAATGGGAAAGGCCAAGGCGTTGCGTCGCACGTGCCCGCAACACCTTGGCCTCGCAGCCTGGCGCGCCCGGAGGGACTCGAACCCCCGACCGTCGGATTAGAAATCCGATCCCCCACCCATGAGCCACAAATCTGCAACTTCGTGAAGGGGCTGAGTTAGTGGTCATGAGCGAAGTCGTAAGTCAATAGCTCAGAAAACTTTATCTTCAAGTGTTGCGGT
>CAZDNN010000791.1:0-2484 GCA_964506385.1 uncultured Planctomycetota bacterium | reverse complement strand
TGTCGGTGTTCGACCACACCACCTTCCCCGACGTCGCGTCCAGCGCGTGGACGAACACGCCCTCTGCCGACCACAGGCCCGCGCCGTAGTAGACGATCCCGTCGGCCAGCACCGGGCCGCCTCGGGCGGGGAAGAGCGAGACGAGCCGGCCGTCGCCCAGCACCTTGCGGTCGCGCCGCCCGTCGGGCAGGCCGCGGTGCTTCCACAGCAGCTCGCCGCTGTCGGCGCGCACGCAGTAGAGATGCCCGTCGTCGGACACGAAGTACACCTTGTCCTGCCAGGCCACTGGCGCGAACCGCACGGGCCCCTCGGCGAAGAATGTCCAGCGCTCCGTGCCCGTCTCGATGTCCAGCGCCGTCACGCTGTCGGTGACCATGGACGGAGTGAACATCGTCTTGCCGAGCACCACGGGCTCGTAGCTCGCGTCGTATCGGAGCCGGACCTCCCCCGGGAAGGCGGGTCGCGGCGCCGGCAGCTCCCGCACCCACTGGAGGTGCAGCTTAGCCGGCAGCGACTCTGGCGACGCTGCGGTCCGACCCGAGTCGTAGCGGAACTGTGGCCAGTCGCCGCCAGACCCCACGGCGGCTGACAGTGCGACCAACGTGGCCCCAAGGAGCGACAGAGTTCGCTTCACTGTATTGGCCTCCGTTAGAGGAGTGCACGGCACCAATCGGCGCGGCCCGTATTCTAGGCGCTGACGCCGCCCGGCGCAATCGCTACGGCCAGGCCCGCCTGGGTGTGGGGCCCGTCGATGCTCCTCCGCAGCACTGTACCGGATGGATGGATCCCAGACTGGTCTTGCCCCCGCAGCGGGGCCTGGTATACTCGTCGCCAGAGCAGCAGCGAGACATTCCCCTTGCGACCGAAGTGCGAGGAGTGTTCATGGCTTCCACGATGTCCCGCGTGGTCCACGCCGGCGCGACGGCGGCCGTGCTCGTAGCATGTGGCGCCGCCTCCGCTGCTCGGACGCAGCATGCCGGCTACGTGGTGGTGGTCTCCAAGGCCACCCATGGCAAGCCGGGGTGGGTGAAGGTGGTCGACGCGCTGAAGGCGAAGCATGACGGCCAGGTGGTCGTCTATGACGCATCGGTGACGGAGTCGCTGGCCCCGCTGAGAGAGGCGTTCCCGCGCCATGCCTGCTTCGTCGCCACGCCCGAGGAGGCGGGGCGGAAGTTCGTGGCGCAGGTGCACCAAGTCACGCGGCAGCTCGACGACGACCCCTACACCGACGTGCTGTGGGGCATCCTCACTGGCTACGACGCCGCAGACGCCCTTCGCATCGCCCGGCACTCCGAGCCGCTGGTGGTCCGCCGCGTAGCCTCGGGCACCGAGGTGGCCCTTGAGATGTGCGAGGAGGGCCTGTGGTACTGCGAGCTCAAGAAGAACCGCATGGTCCGCAAGCGGCGCGGCGGCAAGCCCGTCGAGGAGCGCTGCCCGGACGACACGACCAAGGCCCTGGTCAACACGCTCAACGACTACAAGGCCCAGCTCTTCGTCACCTCGGGCCACGCGACCGAGCGCGACTGGCAGATCGGCTACCGCTACCGCAACGGCTCCTTCCGCTGCAAGGAAGGGAAGCTCTACGGCCTCGACACGAAGCGGCAGCGTTTCGACATCGACTCGCCCAACCCCAAGGTCTATCTGCCGGTCGGCAACTGCCTGATGGGCCATATCAACTCGCGCGAGGCCATGGCCCTGGCGTGGATGCACTCGGCAGGCGTGATGCAGATGATCGGCTACACGGTGCCCACGTGGTTTGGCTATGGTGGGTGGGGCTGCCTCGACTACTTCGTCGAGCAGCCCGGCCGCTACACCTTCACCGAGGCCTTCTTCGCCAACCACCACGCCCTGGTGCACCGCCTGACGACCGCGCCGTCGGGCGACCGCTCCCGTCGTGGCTTCGCGTTCGACCGCGACGTGGTCGCCTTCTACGGCGACCCGGCCTGGCAGGCCCGCATGGCCCCGGGGCCGCTCGCCTGGAAGCAGAGCCTCACCGAGGAGGCGGGCCGGTTCACCTTCGCCATCGAGCCGCAGCGGGGCGAGAAGACCTTCCAGCCCATCAACACCAACGGTGCCCAGCGCGGCTGGCGCCCCATCGTCGCCTTCCTGCCCCATCGCGTCCAGGACGTCGAGATCCTCGAAGGCGCCGAGCTGAAGCCCGTCATCACCGACGACTTCCTCCTCATCCCCAACCCCCGCGCCTGCGACCCAACGCGAGCCTACAAGGTCGTCTTCAAGGCGGCGAGGGTTCGCTGACCGGTCGGGCGGTTGGCTCGGTCCTGAGAGCGTACCTTGGCTCCCGGGGGCGGTCAGGCGTTTGACAAGGGAGGACGGCAGTGTGTAGAGTCTCGCGACGCGGAGAGCCGTCAGTCCTGCCGCCGGCAGGCGCGGCCGCGGCCCGGTGCAGCGCCCTTTGCAGGAGTGGCGGATGAGTTTCAAGCAGTTCTTCCCGATCCCGGTGATCGTGGCGTTGCTGGCGGCGAC
>CAZDNN010000790.1:0-2488 GCA_964506385.1 uncultured Planctomycetota bacterium | reverse complement strand
TCGTAGTCCCCGTCGTACACGACGCCTTCGAACTTGCTGTCAATCGGCATGGCAGAGCCCCCGCTCCGATGGCGCCCCCTCACCCGCGGCAGGATAGTGGCGCGATTATCGCGCGGCGCCGGCCTGTTGTCAACCGGCCCCCGGCCACCATTGACGCCGCGCCGCCTGCTTGTCATAATGCCTCCGACCAGCCATTCGTTGGGAGCTTGCCGTGGCGGGATCGGGCGGAGAGCTGTCGGTCGGCTTCCTCGGCGTGGATGCGTGCACGCCGGGCCGGGGGGAGAATACGGCGTCGTACGTCGTCGATGGCCGCGTGGCCGTCGATGCGGGCTGGTACCTGACCGACCGCCTGCTGGCACTCGGCGTCGGCCCCCTGGACGTCGAGGCCCTGGTCTTCACCCACTGCCACCACGACCACATCCTCGGCCTGCCCCAGCTCCTCTTTTACTACGGCATCCAGCGGGACAGGCGGCCCGACCGCCCGCTCGCCATCTACGGCCCGGCCGGCGAGGTCGAGCGCGTGGTGGACGACGCGCTCTGCTTCCTCCAGTTCGATCACTACCCCGAGCTTGAGTTCGGCCTCGAGGTGCACGGCGTGGAGCCGGGCGAGGCCTTCAACCTCGCGGGCCTGCGGGTCACGACGTGCGCCGCGCGCCACGCGGTGCCGGGCCTCTGCCTGCGCTTCGACAGCGCGAGCGGGGCATCTGTCGTCTTCTCCGGCGACACGTCGCTGAACCCCGCGCTGATCGAGCTGGCCAGCGGCGCCGGCCTGCTGGTCCACGAGGCCTCCTACGGCCCCAAGGCGAAGGGGGAGGACCCCAGATGGGGCCACTCGGGCGCGCCCGACGCAGCGGAGGTCGCCCGCCAGGCCGGCGTGGCCCGCCTCGCCCTCGTCCACTGCACGGCTGGGCAGCGCGCCGACGCGCTTGCCGCTGCAAGAGCCATCTTCCCGAACACCTTCCTCCCCGCTGAGGGTGGAGCCGTGGCGGTCCAGGCGGGTGAGAAGACATGAACCACGGAGACGCGGAGAGCACGGAGACGACACGGAGAGACCTGTAGGGTAAAGGCAGGACCGGACCGCGTTCGCGGACCACAATGGACAGATGGAGGCGTGACCGTGGCTGAAGAGAGCGGCCTCCTGGAAGAGGAACTACTACGCTGGCCACAATTCAGTTTGCCGTGAACGCTGTAACGCCAGCGTCTCGCTGGCTGCTCGTGGCCGCCGGGACGGCGGCGTTACGGGTGACGTGCAAACAGATCTGTGGCCAGCGTAGTAACAGCGGTGATCATCGGCGCGGCCATCGAGGTCCACAGGGACCTTGGGCCCGGGCTGCTGGAGAACGCCTATGCGGCGTGCCTCCTCCGTGTCCTCCGTGGTTACCCTCTTCTCTGAGGACCGACCGATGACCCCTCGTGAGCGGTACCGCGAGACGCTGCTCTTCGGGAAGCCCGACCGCATCCCCTTCTACCCCGGCGGGCCGCGGGAGTCGACCAGGGCGGCGTGGAAGGAGCAGGGCCTCGAGGACCCCAACCGCTATATGGATGCGCTGTTCGACATCCTGGGCTTCCGGCCCGACCGGCCACAGAAGCCGGGGGTGAGCCTCGGCGTGTCGTTCCAGATGATGCCGAAGTTCGAGGAGAAGGTGCTCGAGCACCGCGACGGCCACTACATCGTGCGCGACTGGATGGGGGCGATCACCGAGATCGCCGATACCTACGACTACACCTACATCCGCTCGGCGAAGGACTTCGTGACGCGCAAATGGCATAAGTTCCCCGTCGAGACCCGCGAGGACTGGGAGGAGATGAAGCGGCGGTTCGACCCGAACGCGCCCGGCCGCTTCCCGGCCGACTTCGAGGCCCGCTGCGAGCGGAACCGCGATCGCGACACGGTGGTCGGCATCCATTTCAACGGCCCGTTCTGGCAGATGCGCGAGTGGTGCGGCTTCGAGGGCCTGTGTCTGAAGATGGTCGACGAGCCCGAGTTCGTGGACGAGATGGCGCACTTCTGGACGGACTTCTGCTCGGCGACGATGCGGCCTATCCTCGAGCGAGTGGAACTCGACTACTTGGGGCTGAGCGAGGACATGGCCTACAAGGAGCACTCGATGATCTCCCCGGCCATGTGCCGCCGCTGGCTCCAGCCGGCCTACGAGCGCTGGATCGCCGAGGCGCGCGCGGCGGGCTGCGCGATCTTCGATATGGACAGCGACGGGAAGGTGGACGAGTTGATCCCCATCTGGATCGACTCCGGCATCAATGTGTCGGACCCGGTGGAGGTGGCGGCGGGGAACGACATCGTGGCCTACCGCCGCCAGTTTGGCCGGCAGATGGCGTACAAGGGCGGGGTGGACAAGCGGGCGATCGCCAGGGGCGGGGACGTCATCCGCGCCGAGATCGAGCGCGTCCGCCCCGTCGTCGAGGACGGCGGCTACATCCCAGGCTGCGACCACGGCGTCCCGCCCGACATCTCCTGGCCAGCCTTCAT
>CAZDNN010000789.1:0-2491 GCA_964506385.1 uncultured Planctomycetota bacterium | reverse complement strand
GGCGACTGGACCGAGACGATGGACACACAAGCTTGCCTCGGCGCCGCGGCCCGTTTCGTCGAGGACGCGAGGGGGGCAGATAGTGGCAGGCGGCCCCCGGGGAGTGGTGTGCTGAGAAGCGGCACTGGCCACTGAGGCGGCGGCTACCGGATCCCCTTGAGCAACTGCTGCGCCCGCCGCTTCGTCCTGCCGGACTTCGAGGTCCGGAGGACGGTCTGAAGGGCCTTGCGGCGCTCTGCCTTGGGGAGCTCCTTCCTGCCCGCGAGGCCGACGATGGCGGAACAGGCCTCCTCGGCGATCTTCGGCTCCGCGGCGTAGGCCGCCAGCATGTCCAGCACGCCCGCCTTCGGGATCGTGCCGAGCACCGAGATGGCGAGCCGCTTCTCCTCGGGGCGCTTGATGAGCGGCAGGACGTCATTGATCTTGGCCAGGCGGGAGCCGGCGTTGAGCTTCTTCGCCCCCTGGAGGTACTGGAGGTAGCCGCGGAGCGCGAGGACCTGGTGCTGGAGCTTGGTGCTCGACTTGACGAGCGCCAGGAGGGGCTCGACCACGCCGTCGTCCTCCGGCCACTTGTTCGGCCATGTGGAGAGGGTGCGCACCGCCTCATCCTGGACGGCGGTGTGCTTGCTCCCGAGCGCCGCCTTCACGGCGGCCAGGGCATCGGGCCCGCCGGCCGCGGCGAGCGCGTGCAGGCCGATGGCGTGGAGGGCGGCGTCGGCGCTCTTCGTGAGGGGCATCAGGTGCGGCACGCAGGCCGCGCCGCCTCGGGCGCTCAGCGCGGTGATGGCCTTCTCGATGCCGGAGCGCTCCTTGCCGTCCTGGGTCTTCTGGAGAATGGCCACGAGGCCGGGGAGCTGCTTGTCGCTGCCGATGGCGCCGATGGCGGCGACGGCGGCGGCGCGAACGCCTGCGTCGGCATCGGTCGCGGACGCCACGAGCGCGGGCAGGGCCGCCTCGATCCCGCGCCGGCCGGCCAGCTCGATGAGCACCTGGCGGGTCCTCCCCGACGCCCTGGGCAGGCGGGCCGCGATGTCGGCATCCACGTCCTTGCCCGGGAGCTTGATGAGGGTGGCCTTCGCGGCCTGTGCGATCTCGGCATCGGCCTCGACCGCGGCGGCGAGGAGCACGGGCAGGCAGGAGGCGTCGCCGAAGCGCTTGACGGCCTCGATCGCCACGAGCCGCACGGCCTTCGGGCCGCTCTTGGCCATCCCGAGCACGGCGGGCAGCGCCTTGGGGTCGCCGCGGTCGGCGAGCGCGTAGATCAGCATGGCCTGACGGTGGGGCGTCAGCCTGGCCAGCTCCGCCACCAGCGCCTCGGTTGCCTCGGGGCCGGGAAGCTCGCGGGCCACCCGCAGCCCGAGGCCGAAGAACGCCTTGTCCTGCGACCGAAGCTGCTCGACGAGCAGCGGCACGCCGGCGGCGCCTCGGGCCAGGATCATGCCGCGGATCGCCTCGATGTGCCTCTGCTTGGGCACGTCCGCCTTGCGGACCGCGCTGTAGAGCGCCACGGCTTTGTCCGCCGCCCCTTCGGCGAGGAGCCGCTCGGCGCACAGGATGCAGCCGTAGGCTGCCGTGGAGCGAACGGCGGGCGGCGCGCTGCTGAGGCATCCCTCGAGGGCCTTGGTGGCCTGGTCGCCGCCGATGCGGCCCAGCGCGGCGGCTGCCGCCGAGGCGACAGCCGCATCGGCATCTCTGAGCGTAGCCACAAGCTGGCCCACCGCCTTGGCGTCGCGGCGCACGCCAATCGAGTTTATCGTGCCGATGAGCAGGCGGCCCTTGAGCGCGGGCATGGCGGCGCGCAGGGCGTCGTCGGCGGCAGGGTCGGGGATGGCCTCGAGCGCGATCCGCGCCCAGGAGGCCAGCTCCTTGTCGGCCAGCAGCTTCGCCAGCGCGGGCACCGCGGCCTTGGTGCCGTAGATGGCGAGCTGCTTGCAAGGAATCGCCTTGTCCTTCGCCGGCGCGTTCGACTCGAGCACGGCGATCAGCTTCTGCTCCCTCTCCTCGGCAGCCATCACGGGGAGCGCCGCCGCGAGCAGCGCGGCAGCCAGTGCGAGGGTCGGGGTCTTGGCCACGGTAGTTCTCCTAGCACGCAGGCAGGGCCTGTCGGGGTCGCGGGTCTAGAGTCGCCAGGGCTCGCGGAGCGCCTCGGAGCGCAAGCGGTTTGCCTCGGCGTCGCCGATGAACTCGTGTTTCTTGGGGTCGTAGGTCACCTTGCGGTTCAGGAAGATAGCGATGTTGGTGGCATGGCAGGCGATGTGTGAGTTGCAGGCGACGAAGTGGTTGGCTCGCGGGAGGCCGCGGGTCTTCACGCAGTTGAAGAAGTCGCGGACGTGGTTGTTGGCCGGGTAGCCGGTGGTCTTCGCGCCCCTGCCGGCCAGCAGCGCGGGGTCGCTGACGAAGATGTTGCCGCTGTCGCCGACCTCCAGCCAGCCGGCGTCACCCTCGAAGCGCACTGGGCACGAGCCGATGCCCGCCATCCAGCCGCCGTTGC
>CAZDNN010000788.1:0-2495 GCA_964506385.1 uncultured Planctomycetota bacterium | reverse complement strand
AGGGCAACCAGCGTGACGCCGTAGAGAAGCACCAGTGTGGCATTCATGCGCGATATTATCCCGGATTCGCCAGACCAACGCCAGCCCACGACTCGCAGGGGAATCGGGGTCGGGCCGTCGGTGCCAGCGTCGCTCCGCGCGGGCATGCGGGGGCGATGCGAAGCTCGGGTGCTGTGAGACGCGCTTGACAGCGCCTGCGATTTGTGATTGGGAATGGTCTGAGGCGACCCTCTGCATGGGAGAGACCATGGTCTCGGACCAGGCCATCGATCCCGTCGCGGCCATGACGCGCGCCCTTGCGCTCGCCGAGCAAGGGCGGGGCTGTGTCGAGCCCAATCCCATGGTCGGCGCGGTCGCCGTGCGCGGCGGGCGGATTGTCGGCGAGGGCTGGCACGAGCGGTTCGGCGAGGCCCACGCCGAGGTCAAGGCCATCGCCGACGCCGGCGGCCCGGAGGCCTGCCGCGGCGCGACGCTCTACGTGACCCTCGAGCCGTGCTCCCACCACGGCAAGACCCCGCCGTGCGCTGACGCGGTCGTCGCGGCGGGCTTCGCGAGGGTCGTTGTGGCGATGGTGGACCCCTTCCCGGCGAACCAGGGCCGCGGGATCGAGCGGCTGCGGGAGGCGGGCATCGAGGTCGAGGTGGGCCTGCTCGAGGCCGAGGCCCGGCGCCTCAACGCCCCCTTCGTCAAGCTCGTGACGGAGAGCCGGCCCTTCCTCATCGCCAAGTGGGCGATGACCCTCGACGGCAAGATCGCCACGCGGACCGGCGACAGCCGCTGGGTCTCCTCCCCCGCCTCGCGGCGGCTCGTGCACGAGATGCGGGGCCAGGTGGACGCCATCATCGTCGGCGTCAGTACGGCGCTCGCCGACGACCCCCTCCTCACCGCCAGGCCCCCAGGCCCCCGCACGGCGACCCGCATCGTGGCCGACAGCCGCGCCCGGCTCTCGCCCGCGAGCCAGCTCGTCGCCACGGCACGCGACGTGCCTCTCCTCGTTGCCGTCACCGACGCCGCGCCCGAGGCGCGCTGCGACACACTCGAACGCGCCGGCGTCGAGATCCTCCGCCTCCCCGACGACGCCGATGGGCACACAGACCTCCGCGCCCTGATGGACGAGCTGGGGCGCCGCCGCATGACCAACGTGCTGATGGAGGGCGGCGGCGAGCTCTTCGCATCGGCCCTCGGCGCGGGGCTGGTGGACAAGCTCCTGGCCTTCGTCGCGCCGAAGCTCGTCGGCGGCCGCGACGCCCCCTCCCCCGTCGCAGGCCCAGGCGTCGCCCGCATGGCCGAGGCCATTGCCGCCCGCGACTGGTCGGCTCGCCCCATCGGCGACGAGATCCTCATCGAGGCCTGGCTCTAGACTGCCACAATGGCAGGGCCAAGGCCCGGCCCGAGGCCCCCGCCTTGCCAGCCTGACAGGCCCTGCCCGCCTGGCAACGTGGTCGCAACGCATGGCTCGGCAACGTCTTGCGTCCGGCGCGAGGCTTTGGCACGCCGCTTGCTACTGCTATCCGCCGGAGCGAGGGGAGGGGAGGGGAGCACGAGGCGAGAAAGGAGGTCCGACGATGCTATGGCCAAGGACGATGCGGCGGCTGTGGGCGGTGGACCCGTGGGAGGAGATGCGGCGTCTCCAGCGGGAGATGGGCCGCGTGTTCGCCGCCGTGGCGCCGGGTCTGGCGCGGCGGGTCTTCCCGGCGGTCAACCTCTGGGTAGGCCGCGACAGGGCCGTGGTGACGGCCGAGTTGCCTGGCGTGGACGCCGAGCGGCTCGACCTCAGCCTCACTGGCGACACGCTGACGATCAGTGGCACCCGCGAGCTCGACCCGCTCGACGAGGGCCAGGCCTACGCGCGCCAGGAGCGCCCTTCGGGCGGCTTCAGCCGGGCCATCCAGCTCCCCTTCCGCGTCGAGCCCGACCAGGTCGAGGCGAGCTACGCCAACGGCATACTCACCGTGACCCTGCCCCGGCTCGAGGCCGACAAGCCCAGGCAGATCACCATCCAGCCCGGTCAGTGAGAGGAGGCACCCCCATGGCCGACGAGCGCGACCCACAGACACCCGAGCCCCTGGAGCCCGAGGTGGCCGACGACAGCCCGACCGTGGTCCCCGCCGTGGACATCGTGGAGACCGAGGCCGGTGTCCTGCTGGTCGCCGATCTCCCCGGCTGCGACGAAAGCAGCGTCGAGATCGCCATCGAGGACCGTGTCTTGACCGTCCGCGGCCGGCCCCAGGCCGACGCCCCCGAGGGACTCGATCTGGCTGCCGCGGAGCACCCCCCCGCCACCTTCGAGCGCACCTTCACCGTCTCCGAGATCATCGACACCGAGCACATCCAGGCCACTGTCCGCGACGGCGTCCTGCGTCTCACCCTCCCCAAGGCCGAGGCCGCCAGGCCCAGAAAGATCGACATCAAGACCGCCTGACCGACGACGGCCGGATCCGGTGAACGTGGAAGGGGAGCCCCACACCCGGGGCTCCCCTTTGCCGCGCATCTCC
>CAZDNN010000787.1:0-2496 GCA_964506385.1 uncultured Planctomycetota bacterium | reverse complement strand
GCCGCTGCTGTGTCTGGCTCGTTGCTTGTTGTGCGCCTTCCCGCCTACTCAGGCTGCTCCCAGCCGCTGTAGTCCACGCTGAACCAGAGCTGGTCGCCGGGTAGGGCGAGGATCTTCTCGAAGCGGAAGAGCTTGCCGTTGATGGGCAGGCGGACGCGAATCGGCGTGGCGCCGGCCTTGCGGGCCTGGCGGTCCACCTGTACCTCGACCTGCTGCTGCATTTGCGCCACCTGGTTGGCGGCGTCGCGGCGGATGACCTCCGCCTGCGGGC
Source organism: uncultured Planctomycetota bacterium (assembly GCA_964506385.1). Classification (GTDB taxonomy): domain Bacteria; phylum Planctomycetota; class PUPC01; order DSUN01; family DSUN01; genus CAZDNN01. Next base: position 2,225 of record CAZDNN010000787.1, on the reverse strand, counting down.
CGGTGGCGAGCGTCGTGAAGCCGTCCACGTGCCGCAGGGGGCCGGCGAAGGGGCTCCGGCCCCAGCCCTTGCGGTAGCGGGCGTCGGGGGGCACGTAGTAGTTGACCATCACGTGCATGGCCGGGGCGCCCACCGTCGGGAGGTCCACCCGCACCGTGCCGCGCCTGGCGACCGGCTTGTCGGGGGTCTGGACGTAGACGAGGTCCACGGGGAAGGCGGCGAGCTCGCGGGCGCCGGCGGCGCTGCGCACGAGCGGGATCAGGACGTTCCCCTCCTCGTCCTTGGCGGGCGAGACGGTGTTGCCGCCTACCTCGGCGGACCAGATCTCGGCGTCCTCGGGCAGCTTCAGGCGCAGGAACTGGTTGCGGTTGTTCCGCACGCTGTAGACGGCCTTGGTCATGCGGCGGCCGTCTTCGAGTTGCATGGCGGTGAACAGCGCGCTGTCCACGATCGTCACCAGCACCCCGACCTCGGCGTGCTTCTTGATGGTGAGTGGGAGGGCGAAGGTGTCGGCCACGTAGCGGAAGCCGAGGAGGATAGGCTGGTTGGTCATGGCGACGAGCTCGGCGGGCAGCTCGCGGACGTCGATGCTCGTGGCGCCGGTGACCTGCCCCGCGGCGATCTCGACGTTGGTGACCGCTACGACGCCGACGAAGCCCTTCTCGCGCTCGACCCCCTGCGGGCGGATGACGGGCGCCTCGACGCTGTCGGTCGCGGGCCGCTCGAAGGTGATCTGCACGCTCTGCGAGCCGATCATCTCCTTCGAGAAGAGCACCGTCAGCTCGCCGCCCTGCGCCGTCCGCCAGTCCTGCACGCTCGTGCCCGATACGTCGAGCACGCTGGTGCCGGCGGGCACGTCGAACTTCAGCTCGCGGATCCCCGTGTGCAGGATGTTGATGCTCGCCGTCTCCTGGCAGAGCAGGACGCCCTCGGCGACGGCGACGAGGGTCTGTGTCTCGGCGTAAAGCCTGGTCGGGGCCTTTTCGACCTTGGGCAGCGCCCGCTCCCAGGAGATGGTGAGCGGCACGCCGGCGGGGAGGGCCGCGGCGACCTGGGTCTTGCCGTCGGCGGACCTGGCGACGAGGGACTGCGCCTGGGCGACCTTCACCTCGACGTCCTCGCGGGCCACCGACAGGTCGAGCACGCTCGAGCCCTCGGCGACGCGGGGGAACGTCACGCGGTTGACCCCCGCCTCCTTCTCGACGGCGACAGAGAAGGCGATCTCGACATCGAGGCTCCCCGTCTTGTTGGTGAGCAGCTCGTACTTGTCGCCCGAGCTGTGGAGGTAGACGCCGTCGGGCAGGGTCGTCTTGGTGAGGGCCACGGTGGCGGGGAGCAGGGGGATCTTCGTCCAGCCTTCCTCCCTGAGCACCTCGATCTTGGCCTTGAGGGTGAGCGTCGCCCCGTCGTCGGTGAGCTCGCCGCCGTACTCGGTCGAGGCGATGATGAAGTCGGTCGGCGGCGGGGCCTTCGCGCCCTTGCTCTTGAGGGACCATTCGAGCAGGGCTTTGAACTCCTGCCAGGGCAGGTTCACCGTGGTGGCCTTCTCGACGCCCTGGATCTTGATGCCGATCAGGGCCTCGACCTCGCTCCAGGGCACGGTGATCGCCTGGGGGCCGCCTTTGGTGGGGTCGTAGCCCGTGATCTTCACGAACTCGTCCCAGCTCAGGATCACCTGCCCCTTGTCCATCGGCTTCGGCGCCTCGCCGGCGGTCGCGCCGGCAGCGAGGAGCCCCACCACCACTGCCACAGCCACAATTCTTCTCATCGCCCTTCTCCTTTCCAAGAGTAGGATGCGCGGAGGACCAGCTCGTCGTCGGGCTCGACGAGGGTCTTCTCAAACTTGACCATCTGCCCTACGCGGGGCACATCGATGTCCTGGGGAACGTCGGCGAGCTGGACGGGGGCCGACCGCTCGGTCCAGTGCTGCATCTCGCCCGCGCGGACGGCGGTGAGGAAGCTGCCGTTGTCGATGAGGATGTACTGGTCGTGGGCGAGGTTGATGGGGTTGCCGTTCACGTCGATCGTGTTGGCCCTATCGGCGGCGAAGCGGACGTTGGCCGTCCAGGCGTTGGCCAGCAGGGCGTCGGTGCCCACGATCGTGTCCTGCCCGCGGGGGTTCATCGGCACGCTGCGCCCGAAGCGGTTCTTCCGCGAATCCAGCTCCACGAGGGTGCGGAACTGGGCTTCGTCCACCACGGTGAACACCACGCCGTTGTTGCCCG
>CAZDNN010000786.1:0-2501 GCA_964506385.1 uncultured Planctomycetota bacterium | reverse complement strand
AAGGGGGCGTGCGGCGGCGCGGCAGGCGGCTCGGCAGGAGCCTCGCCCTCCCTAGAGGCAGGCGACGTCTCACGGTCTCCTTGGCAGCGCGTGCGGGCCCTCCTCGGGGCAGAGGCCGTCGGGGTCGTGGACGGGGCGTCCTCGGACGATGGTGAGCTTGACGCGGAAGGCGTCGTCGAAGACCACGAGGTCCGCCTCCTTGCCGACCTCGAGGCTGCCCATGCGCCAGGCGGCGCCGACGACGCGCGCGGGGTTGATGGTGGCCATTTGCACGGCCTCGGTCAGCTCGACGTTGAGCTTGGAGACGGCGTTGCGCACCGCCACGTTCATCGTCAGGTTCGAGCCGCGGATGCGGTCCGGGTTGTCGGCGTTTCGCACCACGTCGTCGCGGCGGGTCACCACCTCTGTGCCGTCCTCGAGGACGTACCTGCCTGGCGGGAGGCCGGCCGTCGAGCGGGCGTCGGTGATCAGGGAGACCCTTTCGAGGCCCTTCGCCTTGAGCGCGAGCTTCATCATGATGGGGTGGACGTGGACGCCGTCGCAGATGAGCTCGGTGGTCATCTCGTCGGTGAGCATGACCATCTCGTCGAGGCGCGCGCGGCTAAGGCCCCGCGCCGGCGGCGGATAGCCGTAGCGGGTGGCGTTGAAAAGGTGGATGGCGTGGGTGAGGCCCATGGCCAGCGAGGCCTGGTACTTCTCCCACTTGACGCACGAGTGGCCCACGGCCGCCACAATGTCCCAGTGGACCAGCGTGCGGATCAGTTCCATCCCGCCCTCGATCTCCGGCGAGAGCGACATCAGGCAGATCGTCTCGGGGAACTGCTCGAGTAGGGAGTCGAGATCGCCGTCGCCGAAGCGCGTTCTCGCCCGCTCGGGCTCGAGGCCGCCGAGGCACTCGGGGTTGACGTAGACGCACTCGACGTGGGCGCCGAGCACCTGTGCGCCGAGCGGGGGCGTCCGCCGGCGGCTCTCGATGAGGGCGAGCCACTCGGGGTCGAGGGACTGGGCAGTGGGGAGGAAGGCAGTGCAGCCGTGGCGGCCCTTGAAGTCGGCCATGGTGTCGAGGCTCTCGTCGATGGCCCTGCCGCCGCCGGCGCCGTGGCAGTGGATGTCGATGAAGCCGGGGGCGAGGCAGAGTCCGCCGAGGTCGAGGACGGTCTCGTCGGGCCGGACGTCGGGCGGGCGGAAGTGGCCGAGGGCGGCGATATGCTGTCCGCGGATGCGCAGCCACCCTTGCGGGTGCTCCTCCCACGGCGTGATGAGGCGGCAGTTGCGGAACAGCACGGTCGTGCCTCCCTGGCGATGGGCTCGTCGCCATGATACCCCTTCGCGCGGGGCGAGTCAAAGGCGGGATCGCGCCCTCGCGGTGTCCCCTCAGCGATGTTGATTCACCGCCGTCGCATGCTGCGGATCGTCAAGATGGCCTCGGTCGCCGCAACTATGGTCTCTGGCAAGGCTTGCGTCTGGTGCGCCGGACATCGTGTTCGGCGATGTTGACATCCGGGAACACCGGCGGGTGGGACACGCGTGAGGCCCGCGGTGTCGAGCTTCCGCGCCTTTTCTAAGTCCTGGAGGAGTCAGTTGTTATGAGATAAGATGATCTTGCCTCGCGGCGTCCCTGCTGGCACGGTTTTTGCTTGCTGTAAAATGGGTCCGTCGTTTCCACCGCAGAAGGAAGGTGAGCGATGAGGCATTCGCCCCGGTTTTCAGTGGCACTGGCCCTCTTGATCGTGGTGGCTGGTGGGCTCGCCCGCGGGATGCCGATCGCCGATCTGCTGGTGCTCCACATGGACGAGCAGCGCGGGGCCCTGACCCTCGATGCCAGCGGGGCGGCGAACCATGGCACACTGAACAACGGGGCCGCGCGGACCGCCCCAGGTCGATTCGCCAGCGCGGTGCTGCTGGACGGGACGGACGATCATATCAACTGCGGGAGTGATGCGTCGCTGCGCGTCACGGACGCCCTAACCGCCGAGGTCTGGTTCTACCCCCACGACACCATCGGCACCCAGGTCATCGTCCAGAAGGGGCGGGACTGGTGGGCCGGCTACCAGCTCTACATGTCAGGCAATCAGTTTCGGGGGGTGATCCAGGGCGAGAGTGGCGGCCAGGTGATCGCCGCGCCGGGCACCGTGACGCCGAATCAGTGGCACCACGGGCTACTGACGTACGAGAGCGGCGTGGGCGGAGCAGTCTACCTCGACGGCGCCTCGTCGCCCATCGCCAATGTGGGCGACATCAAGTGGGTGAGCCCCGGGAGCTGGGACTACTCGAGCCGCCCCTTCCTCGTGGGCGAGCATTACGGCATCTATCGCTTCGATGGCATGGTGGACGAGGTGGCGGTCTACGGGCGCCGCCTGAGCGACACGGAGGCCACGGCGCGCTACACTGGCGGCCCGCCTCTGCCGCCCCCACAGCTCCCTACCGCAGACACGCTCGTGCTGCACTTCGGCGAGCCCGGCGGCAACACGGCGTACGATGCCACCTCTCCTGCAAACGAC
>CAZDNN010000785.1:0-2503 GCA_964506385.1 uncultured Planctomycetota bacterium | reverse complement strand
CGCGAGCCAGCTCGAGCGACAGGGCGACCGTCTCGGAGACGCCGCACGCCTCGACTACCCAGTCCACCCCCCTCCCCTGCGTCGCCTCGCGGACGGCTGCGAGGATATCGTCTTCGCCGGCGAGGAGTGTCGTAGCGCCGAGTTGCCCGGCGAGGTCGAGCTTCCAGGCCACCTTGTCGATGGCGAAGACCTGCTCGACGCCGAGGGTCGAGAGCCCCACGACGACGGCGAGGCCGATGGGGCCGCAGCCGATGACGGCGACGGTCTGCGGCGGCTCTGACGGCCCGCGGCCGATAGCGTGGAGGGCGACGGCGAGCGGCTCGCCGAGGATGGCCAGCTCCCAGGGCACGCCGCCGGGGATGGGGAAGCAGCGGTCGTCGGTCACCACCGTCCGCTCGGCGAAGCCCCCGGGCATCCCCCAGGTCATGCCGTAGAGGGTGCGGTTCTCGCAGGCATTCTCGCGTCCCGCCTCGCACAGCGCGCACTTCCCGCAGTGGGTGAGCGGCTGCACGGCGACGCGATCGCCGGTCTGGACCTGCGTCACCTCGCTGCCGACCTCGACGATCTCGCCGGCCATCTCGTGGCCCATGACGATGCCGGGCCGCCGCCGCTCCTGCGCTTCGAGGATAGCATGCAGCTCCGAGCCGCACACGCCGCAGGCCTTCACGGCGATGCGCACGTCGCGCGGGCCGAGCTCGGGTTCGTCGCGCTCCTCGACGCGCAGATCGTGGGGGCCGTGGTAAACGAGGGCTCTCAACCGGTTGCTCCTTCGCTGGCGCGCGAGCGGATGGGAGGACGAGGCTCCTGCCGAGCCGCGGAAGCGGGAGGACGGCAGGAGGACGGCTCGGCGGGAGCCTCGCCCTCCCATTGCCGACCCTGCGTCGCGGGGTCCCACGTGGGCTTTCACTCGCGATAGAAGACCACCTTGTCGAGGGACACGTTGCGGTCGGCGACGCCGGGGATGTTGCGGTCGTTGTCGAACTCGAGCTTCAGCTCGTGCGTGCCCTTCGCCAGCTCGATGGCGACGGGATAGGGCCGCCAGGCGCCGCTCGTGAGCTGCACGTCGCCGACCCGCTTGCCGTCGATGAGGATGTTGACATGGGGGTAGACGTCTTCGACGGCGCTGCCGGATGCGACGATCTCCGCCGTGTAGCGGCCGGCTGCGGCGACGTCGATGCTCGCCGCGATCCAGCCGTTGCAGGCCAGCGCGGCGTGGGTGCCTCGGACGTGGAAGTGGGGCATCGCGGGCTGGGGCGTCATCGTCTCGCACTCGACGGCGACGCCATCGCGCGCCGCGAAGTCGCCGCCGAGCGCGGTCAGCAGCCCGCAGGCGTAGCGGGCGGCCTTGCGGGCGTTGCGCTCCTCGGTGTCCCACTTGAGCTGATCGAGGACGAGCACGCCCTTGCCGAGCCGCTTGACGGCGACGGCAGGCGGGGTGGTGAGGAACCGCACGCCCATCGGGCTGTCGTCGCGGGCGATGAGGACCTTGTCCACGTGTAGATTCCTGTCCTCGCGGGGCGGATCGCTCCCGTCGTTGATGAAGGCGACGGACACCGTGCGCCTGCCCTTCGCGATCTTGCCGAAGGCGGTGTAGGTGCGCCACTGCTCGTCGGCGATGGAGACGGTGCCGAGCGGCGTGCCGTCGATGCTGATGCGCGCCTGGGGGTAGACGCCCTTGCACGGCGTGCCCATGGCCCGGATGCCGACGATGTACGTGCCCGTCTCCGGGAAGTCGATCTCGGCCGAGGCGGAGCCGACGGTGGCGAAGACGACGCCGGCGGGCGCCTCGTCGCGGAGGTGGACGATGTGGCCCTCGCGAGTCCAGCCCTCGATCTCGTGGGCCTTCGCCTGCTTGCCCTCGAGGGTCTTGGCGAAGGCGGCGTCGGCCATGTTCCGCGCCCGGGGCGTCTCGGCCCAGCCGATGCCCACGTGCTCGCCGAGCCAGTAGAGGTCCTCGCGCGCGATGGCCTCGAGCAGCGGGCCGTCGCCCTCGGCGCGGGTGACGGGGCCGGCACAGGGATGGAGCGTCGCGTCGATGCCGAATGCCTTGCGGAGGCCCTCCAGGCCCTTGGCGGGGACGCGGTGGACGAGCAGGTTGCCGCCGCGCTCGACGAACTGCTGCAGCGTCGCCTCCGCCTCGACCTTGCCGCGGCAGACCACGAGCGAGTAGGCCGCGAGGTCGGCGTCAGCCAGCTTGCCCGTCAGATCGTCGAACCGGAGGCCGAGGCTGCGCAGGTAGGCGCGGTAGGCGTCGTCGCCGCCGACGAGAGCCGTCCTGCGGGCCGTCGGCTTGTAGCGGGCGAGGTAGTCGAGCAGGTTGGCGAGGAGGCGCGCCGCGATGGGCTCGGCGCGGAACTTCTCGACGAGCTTGAGCTGGCAGTGGACGATGCAGCCCCCCCCCGCCGGCCGCTCGAGCAGCGGCGCGTTGTCGATGCCCGCCGCGGACCCCGAGACGACGATGGGAATCGACGCGCCTGAGGCCGGCCGAGCCGGCTCGTGCTCG
>CAZDNN010000784.1:0-2547 GCA_964506385.1 uncultured Planctomycetota bacterium | reverse complement strand
TCGATGGCCTCGATGGTCGGCAGGCTCATCGCGTAGACGGCCTTCGTGGGTAGCTTCCCTGAGGTGGGCAGCGGCTTGGCGCCGAACGCGGCGAGGGGGCGTAGCAGCCCAGGACCTGCGAACAGCGGCACCGGAAGCTCCGGCGGCGGGATTGTCGCGGGATAGACCCAGGCCAGCCAGTCGTTGCGATAGGTGGTCTTCCCGTCGGTCAGCGTAGCTTCGACCGTGAGTGGCTGCGGCGAGGGCGGGGAGGGCAGACCGATCGCGATCTCCGCGACCCCCGTGACCTCCCCCTGGCCGACGGTGACCTTCGTAACCTCCCGCTCGGCCACCAGCTTGCCGGCCAGCTTCACCCGCCACCGCAGCGTCGCATTGCGGATCGCCGCCTCGGAGTAGTTCGAGACCAGGACCTTGGCGCTCAGCGGCTGGTCTCCGCGGCAGGTCGGCTCGAGGCCGTCCAGGAGCACGACGACGTCGGCGTTGAAGCGGCGCACCTGCTCTGGCGCGATCTCGGGCTTGGGACGGAAGTAGTGATCGACGATGCCGTTCGAGCCTGTCCAGTAGTCCTGAAGCAGCCACCACTGGTAGCCCGACATGAATGGGCTCTTGCGGATGTCCTCCATGTTGAGCTTGTGACAGAGCAGGTAGAGCCGCTCGGAGTTGCGTGCCCAGGTCTCGGCCTCGGCGAGGAGGCCAAGGCGTTCTAGCTTCGCCTTCGTGGCGGTGAGCCAGAAGGGCTTGAAGTTGTGGGTGAAGCGCTCGATGGCGTCGAGGCGCGGGAAGGTGATGAAGTTGCCCGTCTCGTGGGAGACGACCGGCTTGGGCGGAGCGGCGAAGCGGTGGCGCTCGGGACGGCCCAGCGGCAGGTGATGGAGGTCGAACATCACGAGGTGGAAGTCGAGCGTGGGCCGCGAGCGGGATCCGTCGAGCCAGCCGCGGCCGTTGAGGCCGTTCGAGTCGAGGACGGGGCGCGTCGGGTCGAGGGCCTTGGCGATGCGGTAGAGCTCGGGCGCGATGGGCACGCCGTCCCACATCTCGTTGCCCATGCACCAGTCGAGGATGGACGGGTGGTTTCGATGGCGCCGGATGGCCGCCGCCCACTCCGTCTTGTAGAGTTCCAGGGCAGCGCCTTTGGCCCTGCGGTAGTAGGTGAGGTAGGCGATGGGCAGCTCGGGGGAGACGAGCATGCCCACCTCGTCGGCCGCGTCGTAGTAGTCGGGCGGCATGAAGTGGCTGTGGTGGCGCACGTAGTTGAAGCCGTAGTCTTTGGCCACCCGCAGCCGCTTCAGGTGCACCGCCTTGTCCGACGGCGCGGCCACGGTTTCGGGGAACACGCAGTCGTCGCCGTAGCCGTGCAGGAACACCCGCTTGCCGTTCAGGAGGATATGAGGCCCTCGGATCTCGATCTCGCGGAGGCCGAAGCGGGCCTCGGCGATGTCCACGATCTCATCGCCTCGCATGAGGGTAAGCCGCGCGGTGTAGAGGTAAGGGGAGTTGGGCGACCAGAGCTTCCCGTCGGGGATCGGGACGGTGAGGCCGGTCTCATCGTCGGGGCCGAGGGCGCCGGGCTGGGTCGATTGCTTCATGGCCACGGCGAAGCCGTCGGCGTCGATGACCTCGAACCGCAGGGTGGGGCGGCGTGTCTTCCCGCCGGCGAACGAGGCCCAGATGCTGCATCTTGTTGGGTCGATGCGTGGTGTGACGAAGAGATCATCGATCCACGTCTGGCCTCGCGCCTCGATGGCCACGTGGCCCCAGATGCCGCCCCAGTAGGTGTGCATCGCGTCGATGATGTCGAAGCAGCCCGTCAGCGCATCCACGTCCCACCGCTGCTTCGAGTCCACGCAGATGGCGATCGTCGCGTCCTGGCCTGGCGTGACGTGCTGGGTGATGTCGTAGTCGAAGGCGGAGAGGTACCCGACGTGCTCGCCGAGGAGGGCGCCGTTGACCCACGTCTTCGCATAGCGGTGGACGCCGCCGATGGTCAGGAAGATGCGCCTCCCGCGCCAGCCCTCGGGGACTTGGACCTGTCGCCTGTACCAGCCCTTGCCGACGAAGTGGTGGCGGGCTTTGTCCGTCTCGCGGCCATAGCCCTGCGCGCCCCAGGCGCCGGGCACGCGGATCGTGCCCTCGAGTGGTATCTTGCCGTCGAACCAGCGCCCTTTCTCGCCGACGCCATCGGGGTCAAGGCTGAACTGCCAGGTGCCGTCGAGGCCCTGCCGTTCGCGCCCTCCGCCCGCCGATGCCGTGCACGAGAGTGCCAGAAGCCAGACCGCGGCCGAACGCGTCATGGCGTCATCCCTTCATCCCGATCTGCTTCTTCAGGGCGGGGAGCTGTGGGTCGCCGATGCGGGCCATGTGGGCGAGCATAGCCTTGCGCATCCTGTCGAGCTCCGCGCGGTGCTTCGGGTCGTCGGCCAGGTTGTGGAGGCCGTCGGGGTCCTTCTCGAAGTCGTATAGCTCCTCGCGGACGCGGTAGAGGAAGAGCTGGACCCGCGCAGCGATCGCCCTGTCGGTCTCTGCGGCCTTTCGCATGGCCTTCATTGA
>CAZDNN010000783.1:0-2552 GCA_964506385.1 uncultured Planctomycetota bacterium | reverse complement strand
GGGGGATCGCTGCCGCGGCTGGTGTTCACCAGACTTCGCAGAGCACTTCGCCGCGCGCGTGTCTCTCTGCTTGGCCGAACCACGTCCGGCTGGCTCCGGCGGGGGCAGGAATGGAGCCGGAGGATCGACGGGACCCTCCCTGATGGAAGCTGTCGCGAGTTCACACGGGCAGCGCTGTGGGGGGGGACATGTCACACCTGAACGACTGTGAGACTTTCTCCCCACGACGCCTTCGCCTCCGCAAGCAGCGCTTCGTGAAACGGCGTCTCCCCTCGCTCGCACAGGGCCCAGACGCCTCGTCGGGCGGCGCGGATGTAGCCGCGCCGCACCAGCTTGTCCAGATGGCGCCAGCACGCCTGCGGCGACATGCTCAGTTGCTGGGTGAGCTTCTCGACCCCAGCCTGGCCCTCACAGGCAAGGAATCTCATGAGCTGGAGGCGGCGGACCTGGCCGAAGGCGGTGGTGGCGTCGAACACGATGTCCATCGCCCTGACTACGTGTGGGGCGAGAGCGGCTGCCTGCGGGAACGTGATGTGAACGACCTCATCCTTGTCCCAGCCTTTGGCTGGCCACGCGGTATCGCGGAACGCACGGCGCAGTAGGCCAACCGGGGCGAAGCGACTTGGCGGAGCCGGGGTGGGCGTGAGCCTATAGTAGATGTACCTGCCTGACCGCCGAGGCCGGATGACGGCACAGGCGGTGAGCCGTCGCAGGTGATGCGCCGCCAACTCAGCGCTGATGCCAACCTCTCGCGCGATGGCAGAGGCGCGCAACTCGGTCTGGTGGCACAGGGCGTGGATGATGGCAAGACGGGCGTCGCAGGCCAGGCACCGGCAGGTGGCGGCGATGGTTTCGAGCATTGGGGCGCTCCAGAATCTCATAGTCGTTTAAGTATGAGATTACCGGCTTCCCGACGCCTGTCAAGTCCCCGATGCCTGCTCCGTCCCGCACAGGCGAAGCACCCGCCTCCGCCGACGTGAGCGGACTTGTCAAAGCCGCAGGCGGGCCTCGATGGCGAGGGCGCGGTGGCCGTGGTTCCGAGTATCGGGGGAAGGGGCTATCCACTTCACTCTCGCAGGCCGGATCTCCTGGGCGTGGCGCGCCACATCGGTGGATTCTTGCCTGTTCCGCCACCGCTACGGGCGTCTGGAGGCCGTCGATCCAAAGCATGCCCACCCCGATGAGAGCGAAGTGGATACCCCGTTCGGGGGATTGTCTAATCTCATAGTCGTTTAAGTATGGGACTTGAGACATGCAGTAGTAATGTCCCAGTGAGCCCCACCCGCGTGTCATCCCGAGCGGAGCAAAGCGGAGCCGAGGGTGCTCGCTTCGATGGCTCGTCCGCGAGCCGTCGGCCTCCCCTCCACCGCGCCCAAGAGGAGGGGAGATTCTCCGGCTTCGCCTGCTCAGAAACGCGCTGCGCTCGGAATCACCCCCTTTGAGCGTTGCGATAGGACATTGCTTCCCCATGCTCCAATAGCGACTCCCCCAACCCCCTCAAGTCTCCGCAGCCTGTTCCGTCCTGGGTCGCCGAGGGATCCTGCCCCGGCGTGGTGGGCGCGCTCGTCATCAGAGCCGCAGGCGGGCCTCGATGGCGAGGGCGCGGTGGCCGTGGTTCCGAGTATCGGGGGAAGGGGCTATCCACTTCACTCTCGCAGGCCGGATCTCCTGGGCGTGGCGCGCCACATCGGTGGATTCTTGCCTGTTCCGCCACCGCTACGGGCGTCTGGAGGCCGTCGATCCAAAGCATGCCCACCCCGATGAGAGCGAAGTGGATACCCCGTTCGGGGGATTGTCTAATCTCATAGTCGTTTAAGTATGGGACTTGAGACATGCAGTAGTAATGTCCCAGTGAGCCCCACCCGCGTGTCATCCCGAGCGGAGCAAAGCGGAGCCGAGGGTGCTCGCTTCGATGGCTCGTCCGCGAGCCGTCGGCCTCCCCTCCACCGCGCCCAAGAGGAGGGGAGATTCTCCGGCTTCGCCTGCTCAGAAACGCGCTGCGCTCGGAATCACCCCCTTTGAGCGTTGCGATAGGACATTGCTTCCCCATGCTCCAATAGCGACTCCCCCAACCCCCTCAAGTCTCCGCAGCCTGTTCCGTCCTGGGTCGCCGAGGGATCCTGCCCCGGCGTGGTGGGCGCGCTCGTCATCAGAGCCGCAGGCATGCCTCGGCGGCGAGGGCGAAGAGCTTGCCGCGGATGCTGGCGCGGCTCACCCAGTCGCGGGTGTCCCAGTCGGCGCCGCTCACGTCGTCGCCGGCGTAGAGCATCTGGGCAAGGGGCACGCCTCGGAACTGCGCGGCGGCGAAGAACGCGGCCGCCTCCATTTCCACGGTCAGACAGCCCTCGGCACGGCGCCGCGCGACCATCGCCGGCGTCTCGCGGTAGGGCGCATCGGTCGTCCACGTCGATGGGCCTGACGATCCGGCTCGGCTCGATGATCGCGTCGCGAGACGGGTCGAAGTCGAGGATGGGGTAGTCGTGTCGCGTTGGTCGGTGGCGTGCTCTTGTTCTCTCCCTCACCCCTGCCCTCTCCCGATGGGAGAGGGAATC
>CAZDNN010000782.1:0-2556 GCA_964506385.1 uncultured Planctomycetota bacterium | reverse complement strand
AGGGCGACGGCGCCATCGGCCTCGGCGTCGCGACGTGGACGAACCCACGGCCCAGCGTCCCCATCCGCTTCATCCGCCTCACGACTCCGGGGGCGGGCGCCTTGCCCGTCGTCGTGGCGATCTCGCTCGCCCCCAAGGGCACCTGAGCTCAGCAAAGGAGGGCGTGCCGTGGCTCTTCAGCTTGCCGTGGCGCTCGGCCTTGTGTGCCTCGTTGCTGCGGCGGCGTCGGCGACCGAGCCGATCGACATCGGCTCTCGCCTCGAGCTGTTCGTGGACGACCACCTGATCGAGAAGCTGACCGGTGCGCGCCGCGTGCTCCACCACCCGACGCCCCGCGAGCTGGCCATCGTCTACGACAAGCCCTGGGAGGGCAGCGGCTGCGGCTACGTCACGGTGTTCCAGGACGGCGACAGGTACCGCATGTACTATCGCGGCAGCCAGCTCGACGTGCAGGAGAAGAAGGTCGGGCAACCCCATCGCCACTTCTGCTGCACCGCCGAGAGCGCCGACGGCATCCACTGGACGCGGCCGGAGCTGGGGATCGTCGAGTTCGGCGGCTCGAAGGCGAACAACATCCTGGACGTCGGGGAGCTGGGCCACGACTTCAGCCCGTTCCGCGACGCCAACCCCGCGTGCCAGCCCGAGGCGCGGTACAAGGGCGTCGGCCGCGGCAAGGGCGGCCTGCTCGCCTTCCAGTCGCCCGACGGTATCCGCTGGTCGCCGATGAACGGCGGCAAGCCCATCATCACCAAGGGCGCTTTCGACACGCAGAACCTCGTCTTCTGGGACGCCGTGCGCGGCGAGTACCGCGCCTACATCCGCGACTTCCGCGACGGCATCCGCGACATCCGCACCGCCACGTCCAAGGACTTCATCCATTGGACCGACCCCGTGTGGCTGGAGTGGCCGGGGGCGCCGAAGGAGCACATCTACACGAACCAGGTCAAGCCATACTACCGCGCGCCACATGTTTTCATCGGCTTCCCCACACGCTACCTCGACCGCGGCTGGGCCGAGTCGACCAAGGCTCTGCCCGACCTCGAGCACCGCAGGCTCCGCGCCTCGGCCAACCGACGCTACGGCACCGCCCTCACCGAGGGCCTCCTCATGTCCAGCCGCGACGGCGTCACCTTCCACCGCTGGCGCGAGGCATTCCTGCGGCCCGGCCCCGAGCACCCCGAGAACTGGAAGTACGGCGACAAGTACATCGCCTGGCACGCCGTCGAGACCAGGTCGCACATCGACGGCGCGCCCAACGAGCTCTCGCTCTACGCCATGGAGGGCTACTGGACGGGGAAGGCGGCGATGCTGCGCCGCTACACCCTGCGCATCGACGGCTTCGTCTCGGTGGCGGCGGACGCGGACGGAGGCGAGTTGCTCACCAAGCCGCTTCAGTTCGCAGGGAAGCACCTTGTCCTGAACTTCGCGACGTCCGTCGCGGGCAGCATCCGCGTCGAGCTTCAGGGCACCGACGGCCAGCCCATCGAGGGCTTCGCACTGACCGACTGCCACGACGTTTTCGGCGACTCACTCGAGCGCGTCGTCTCCTGGAAGGCAGGTCCCGACGTGAGCCAGCTCGCAGGGAAGCCCGTCCGGCTGCGCATCGTGCTGAGGGACGCTGACCTCTACGCCATCCGGTTCAGGTAGGCCGCATGCGCACGACCCTCGCGTATCTCACCGTCGTCGGAGCCTTTGCCATGAGCGGGTGCTCGCCCGCGCCGAAGCCGGGGCGGAGCGACTGGTATCGCGACGCCCTCGTCGTCCTCCACTGCGACAACCACTCTGGCCTCCTCGGCAACGGTCACACCGTCGAGGACCTGACCGAGATGGTGCGCGGAATCCCCGTGTCGATGATCCAGGTCTCCGCGTTCGGCGCTGTCGGCACCACGACCTATCCGACTGCCATCCGCCCGCATCCGCAGCTCGGCGACTGGGACACGCTGGCCGCCTGGAAGCAGGTCGCCGAGCGGTCTCGACGTCCACGCCGCCGTAATCCTGGAAGTCGCGGCGGAGGATGCCCTGCCCCATCTGCCTGCGGCGGAGGCCGTGCCTTCGGTGGCTCCACCCCGCGGGTCGGGTCACGCGCCGATGAGCTTGGCGACTGTCTCGCGCAGGGCGACGGGGTCGATGGGCTTGTCGTGGTAGGCATCGGGCTCGGAGCCGATGTAGTCGCCCATCGTGTCGGCGTTGAACTGGATGCCCGTCCGCGCGCTCACCGAGGTGAGCATGATGACGGGGATGCCCTGGGTGGCCTCATCGGCGCGCAACTCGCCGAAGACCATGAAGCCGTCCTTCTTCGGCATCTGGACGTCGAGGATGATGACGTCGGGCGCCTCCGCCCGCGCCTTGTCCAAGGCCTCCTGCCCATCCATCGCGCTGATGATCTCGTGGCCGTCGGCCTCGAGCGCCGCCTGGACGAAGGCGTGGACATCCGCCTCGTCATCCGCGATCAGCACCTTCTTCCCTGAGTCCGCCATGGGTCCATCCTAACACGATCGCTCCGGCCCTAGCAGCCCGTGGCAGAAGTCCGTTCGGACTGCGTGCGGGTCTTCGGGC
>CAZDNN010000781.1:0-2561 GCA_964506385.1 uncultured Planctomycetota bacterium | reverse complement strand
CGCCATCCGCCTCGGCTTCGCCGCAGGCGGCTGGCCGCATCCCAGCGAGTATGGCCCCTGATAGAGGCTCCGGCCTCGCGGATATCCCGAAGCGGGAGCTTGGGAACCAGAGAGACCAACGAAGGCGTAAGAGCACGGCTGCCAGACCGCTTCGCGTTGACGCCAGAGGTGAGCGGAAGCCGAGTCGACGAGGAGGACGAGGACGACGACGAGAACGATGAAGAGGGAGTCCCGCGTTCGGGAGTCATGCTCCCTCCCAGCGACATCCTTGACAGCCCCCCGCCCACCGTCTACGATGGCCGCCGAGGGGAGCCGCCCCCACCAGCCTCAGCGTGGGAGCACGCCATGCCGCAGCGCCCGGGCTTCGACCTCGCAGGCCGCTTCCGCGCCGCCAGCCGCGAGATGCGCGCCCGCTACGAGTCCGCCAGCCTCGTCGGCCGACACGGCGGCGATAAGGGCCTCCGCCGCGAGGACGCGCTCCGCGGCTTCCTCCGCGAGGTGCTCCCGCCCAAGTACGGCGTCGGCCGCGGCGAGGTGGTCTCCGCCCTCGGCGACATCAGCAAGCAGATGGACATCGTGATCTACGACGCGCTCCACGCACCCATGATCTTCACGTCCGCGACCTCCCGCATCTTCCCCGCCGAGAGCGTCTACGCCACTATCGAGGTCAAGAGCCGCCTCACCGTCGCCACCCTGGACTCCTGCATCGAGAACATCCTGAGCGTCAAGCGCCTCCCTCGCAACGCCTGCACCGACCACGTGGACGGCCACGCCGTCGACTCCCTGCCCGGCGCCGAGCCCGAGATCGAGAGCCCGCCTCCCTTCTGCGGCGTCTTCGCCTTCGAGGCCATGGACCTGCGCCGGAAGATCTTCCCCGCCCTCGTCTGGCGCAACCGCGGGATCCCGCGCTCCTACTGGATGGAGTTCCTCCCCCACAGACCATCAATCGGAGGAAGACCTTGAGCGACTGCGCGGACGGTGTTGTGCCTGACCTGTCGGTCGTCGTGCCGATGCACAACGAGGCGGAGAACGTGGAACCGCTGTACGGCGAGCTGATCGAGACCCTCGCCGGCATGGAGCAGTCGGCCGAGCTGATCTTCATCGACGACGGCAGCGCCGACGAGACGTTCGCGCGCCTCCGCGAAGTCCACGGCCGCGAGCGCGGCGAGGGGGCGCCCGTCGTCAAGGTCTTGCGGCTGCGGCGGCAGTTTGGGAAGTCGGCGGCGCTGGCCGCGGGCTTCGAGGAGGCGCGCGGCGCGATCGTCGTGACGCTGGACGGCGATCTCCAGGACAACCCGAAGGAGATCCCCCGCTTCCTCGCCGCACTCGGCGACGGCCTCGACCTGGTGAGCGGCTGGAAGCGCGAGCGCCACGACCCCGCGGCCAAGGTCTTCGCCTCGCGGGTCTTCAACGCCGTCGTCGGCTGGGTCTCGGGCGTCGGGCTCCACGACATCAACTGCGGCTTCAAGGCATACCGCGCCGAGCTGGTCCGCGAGTTGCATCTCTACGGCGGCCTGCACCGCTACGTGCCCGTCCTCGCGCAGGCCAGGGGCTACCGTTGTGGCGAGATCGAGATCGAGCACCGTCCCCGCACCGCCGGCCAGACCAAGTACGGCGCTGGCCGCCTCGTCACAGGCTTCCTCGACCTCCTCACGGTCTTGTTGCTCACCCGCTTCGCCTCGCGCCCGCTGCACCTCCTTGGCGGCGCTGGGCTTGCTGCCTTCGTCGTCGGCATCGCGGTCAGCCTGGCGGAACTCCTGCTCACCCTCATCGACTGGCATCCCCTGCGTCTCGGCCCGCACCGGCTCCTCTTCGGTGCCCTGCTCATCCTGCTCGGCCTCGAGCTCATCGCCCTCGGCCTCATCGGCGAGCTGGTGGTCAGCCGGCAGGCGAGGGAGGGGGACCCCTACTCGATCGCAGAGCGGCTGGGATAGGAGGAGACGACCATGGGTTTCAACCGTGATGGAGTTGCCGAGCTGCTGGCGGCCTGTGGTCGTCGCTGCTGCATCTGCCATCGGTTCTGCGGCGTGAAGATTGAGACGGACCACATTCAGCCGAAGTCTGAGGGGGGCAGCGACGACATTGAGAACGCCATTCCGGTATGTTTCGAATGTCACGCGGAGATCCACAGCTACAATGACAAACACCCGAGGGGAAGGAAGTACACGCCAGCGGAACTGAGACTCCACAGAGAGCGTTGGCTGAAACTGTGCGCTGACAAGCCCGAGTTGACGCTGCCGACGCTGCGTGATGATGATGTGGGTCCACTGCAAGCGCTCATTGACGAACTCGAATACAACGCGGCCGCTTCCGTCTTGCCCACCCAGCAACGCGGGGCGCTGTTCCTGGATGAGCAGTTCCGCCGCGCCATCAGCGAAGGAGCGATCGCGCTCCTCAAGCCGGGCTTGAAGCAGTTGGTGATTGACGCCTACCTCGCTACCAGTCGGGCCACCCAGCGTATCCTTGCGGAAGTGAATCAGGACGCACGCGACACCACCATGGGCACGAAGCAGATGGCAACGGACGCCGCGTTGAAGGAGGCAAGAGCGAAGGTGGAGAAG
>CAZDNN010000780.1:0-2567 GCA_964506385.1 uncultured Planctomycetota bacterium | reverse complement strand
GGAAGGGGCGCTCCAGCCGCACGTGCTTCCCGCCGACCCTCTCGGGGAAGAGCACCATGTTCCGATTGTCGGGCACGGACAGGCTCAGGATCTCGAAGTGCTCGAAGTCGTCGGTCACCGCGATGCCGCCCCGCACCCCATGGCGCGTGTCCACGGCGAAGCACATGTACACGCGGTCGTCGATCACCGTCAATCGCGGGTCGTATCCCCTCCGGATCTCCTCGCTCCGCAGGTCGAAGCACGGCTCGGGCTGCGCCTCCCAGCGCACGCCGTCGTCGCTGAATGCCAGCCCGAGGTTCGTCCCCTGGAATCGCGGGACGCCCCACTCGCCGTAATCGTTCCGAAAGACCATCACGTACCGCCCGCGCCATTTGCACACTCCGGCGTTGAACACCAGGGTCGCGCGATACGGGACGTCGTCGGCCGCGAGGACGGGGTTGCTCGGATGGCGGGTGAGGCACGCTGTCATCGCATTCTCCTGGCCTACTCAGGCGCGTCCACCCAGATGGGGCTGCTCCAGGCGAGTTGGCCGTTGAGCTGGCTGACGCGGACGTAGAGGGCGTTGCGGCCAGGGAGCAGCTCGATGCCCTCGAACGTCGCGGAGGCCGTGTAGGCGGCCTCGGGGATCGCCTGGTGGAGCTTGACCTTGCGGGCGTTGTGGAAGATGGGGTCGGGGTTGATCATCTCCTCGGCGGTGATGCCGAAGGTGTCGAGCACCCGCCGCTCGCTCTCCTCGACGAGCGGAATGAGGCAGTGGCCTGCGAGCAGGTCGGCGACAGTCAGTTCCCGCGGCAGGCCGTCGGTCGTCACGTCGTCCACGGTCAGCCGCAGGCGCGTGTCGGGTGTGCCCTCGATCTCGACCACGATGCTCTGGGTCATGCCGCCGGGGCTCTGGCTGCGGCGGCCCTTTGTGAGCAGATGCCAGGCCACGTGGCCGCCGTCCTGGGAGACGATGCGCTGGCCGAAGCGGTTGAAGCAGCGCTCGACGCTGACCACCTTGCCGCCTGCCACGTCGAGCCGCATGTCCCACGGGATGTCCTTCGCCTCGAAGCCGTAGCGGTCGGCGGGGCCCCAGCCCGCCTCGATGCGGAGCTTGTAGCGGCGCGCCCGCGTCTCGCCTGTCGCATGGGAGGGTGAGGCTCCCGCCGAGCCGACGTCCTCGCGCCTGCCCGCGTCGGGATCCCGCGCGATCTCTCCCTCCCCACAGCCCTCTCCCGGGGGGAGAGGGAGTCGGGTCTTGGGGTGGGTGTAGGTGGCGACGACGCGGTTGCTGTGGAGCAGCTCGATGCGGTCGATGGCGTGGGAGCCGATGGCCTCGACCTCGGCGTCAATGGCGCCGCTGGCCTGGAGGACGGAGCCCATGGGCTGGCCGTTGATGCGGAAGTCGAGCTCGATGCGGTCACCGGTGACGCCGTACGTGCGGCGGGCCGCGATGGCCGCCCAGATCGCCCCGCGGGTGCAGTCCTCCGCCCACACCGCCGCGCGGCCGATGCCCCAGCGGCCCTGGAGCCCCACGTAGTCGTTCGACGCGATGACCCCGATGCGATGGCCCCGCGCCAGCGCGTCCTGGAACGTGCCGCCCGAGGCCCGCGGACCCATGCTCGCGTTCGACACCATATCCACCGGCGCCAGCGGCCCCTCCGACGAGCCGTGGATCGAGCAGATCTCCATCACCGGCGAAAGCCGCTCGTCCCACACACTCCAGTCCTTCCCTCGCCTGCCCGGGAAGTAGCCGGTGTGGTGGGGGATGGCGAAGGCACGGGTCCTGCGCAGGTTCGCGTAGAGCTCCTCGAGGGTCCAGGCGTCGTCGAGCGGGTTGTCCTCGTCGAAGTAGATGACGTTGTGGTCGCCGTAGCGCGTGCGGTCACCGTGCCATTCGTAGCCGAGGAAGGTCACAAACTCGCCAGGTGCGTGGTGGCGGCGGCAGAGGTCGCGCAGCCGCTCCCACCAGTCGGCGAACTCGGGGCGGTTGCGCACGCTCTCGACCCGCAGGCCCTTCTTCACTTCCCACACGAAGGGATAGCACAGCACGGCGCAGAAGTCGATATTCTCGCGTGCGTCGGCGAGGATCTCGTCGCCGCGATCGAAGTCGGTCAGATGGGTGTGGAAGTCGCCCCAGAGGAGCTTCAGGTCGGGCATTATCGGTCTCCTGTGGGCATCGCGCCCCGCGCGTCGATAGGACGGATAGGACCTATAGGCCCCATAGGTCCTATTCGGTCTGGCTCACCTGCCGCTCAGCGCCACCGAGCCACTCCTGGGAGATGGTGACGCCCCAGCCCGCGCCGTCGGGCACGGCGACTTGACCCTCGACGATCTCCAGCGGCGGGTCGTAGAGGCCGCGGGTCCAGGCGTTGTCCTCGAGCATCCTGCCCACCTCGATGGCCCTGGGCGGCGTGTAGCAGCTATTGCCATCGACCAGCAGCTTCACCTCGTCGCCGAGGGCCTCGCGGACCGTCGGCACGAGGGCCTCCGTGCGGCCCGGCCACTGGTCCTCGTCGTGGCCGCAGACCTTCCCGATGCGGATCTTGAAGGCGCCGTAGCCCTTCTCGCTGCGCAGACGGGCCAGC
>CAZDNN010000779.1:0-2571 GCA_964506385.1 uncultured Planctomycetota bacterium | reverse complement strand
GCGGCGATGACCCGCTCGACGTGCTCGAGGATCTGCTTGTCGCTGGAGGCTGGGTCCTCGATGAGGGCGGCGAGCTTCTCCCGCTCGGCGGCGAGGTTGGCGGTGAGGAGGTCGGATTCCTGCTGGAAATCGGGGTCGGCCTTCCGCACGGCCTCGGCCCGCTCGGCCGAGAGGTCGAGCCAGCGGCTGAGTGCGGCCTGCCGGCCGCGGCCGCCTTGGCGGCCTGGCGCGGAGGTGGCCAGGAAGGCGGCGACGCCGGCCGCCACGGCCAGGACTGCGGCCACGGCTTTCGCTGCCGAGATCATCACGTGCCCTCCTCGTCGGTCGAGTCTTCGATGCCCAGCACCGCCTCCGCCAGGCCCGTCGGCGTCCCTTGCTCGAGCGCGGCGAGGCGCAGCGAGTGAGCGACGTCCGCAGGATCGGGCTCTGCGGCCAGCTCGGACGGGGATCGGGCAAGCCGGGCCGCTGCGTGCCCCACGCCGGCGCCGACGGCGACGGCGGCAGCCAGCCGCAGGGCCACGCGGCGCCAGGAGCCTGCGGCAGTCTGGCCGCTGGCGGCGCGCCGCGCCGCAGCCTGCACGCCCTCCGCCAGCTCCACCTCGGGCGGCGTCACCTCCCACGCGCCCAGCGTGTCCCACGTCGCGGCGGCGGCGGCGAGGCGCTCCCTGCACGCCTCGCAGGCCGCAAGATGGCCCTCCACCGCTTCGCGGCGCTCGGGCGGCAGGCGGCCGGCGGCCAGCTCGATCAGATCGATGTCGGCGGCGTGCTTCATGGCTCGGCTCTCCATCCTTTCAACGTCCTGCGGCGGCGAATCCCGCGCGCGCGTTCCCTATTCTCGCAGGTCGGCCAGCTCCTCGCGCAGGCGGGCGTAGGCGCGGACGAGGAGCGACTCGACGGCCTTCGCCGAGGCCCCCATCGCCTCGCCGACCTCGCGGTGCGACAGGCCCTCGTAGCGGTGGAGGATGACGGCGGTGCGCTGGCGCTCGGGCAGGGTGTCGAGGGCTTGCTGTACCCGCGCCGCGCGCTCTGCGCGCACGAGGGGGTCGGGCGAGGGCCCGGCGGCGGGCTCGGGCGCGTCGTCGCCGAGCGCCGCGGGTGCGCGGCCGGCCCGGCGCTGGTGGTCGAGGCACAGGTTGGCGACGATGCGGTAGAGCCAGGTGGTGAACTTCGCGTCGGGGCTGTAGCGCGGTGCCGCGCGGTGGACCCGCAGGAAGGCATCCTGGGCGACGTCCTCCGCCAGGTCCCAGCGCCTGAGCATGCGGAAGGCGAGGGCCAGCGCCTTGTCCTGGTGGCGGCGCACCAGCTCGCCCAGGGCGGCCATCTCGCCCCGTGCGACGCCTGCCATCAGCTCCTGGTCGCTGCGGCCATCGATGCCCACGATGCCAGCTCCCGTGCGGCGCGTCCTCCCCTGTACTGCTAACGCTCACAATCTCTGCGCCACGCCAAGGAAAAGTGGGGCTGGGCATACCAAACCCAATCCACGATTGGGTTTGCACAGGCCAGAACGAATGCGAACAGGCCTGCGATGCTCCAATGCGCGCCGGTCATCATGTCGGGGGCGGTAACATGTCCAGCCCCACCTTTTCCTTGCGTTTGGCTGCGGTCAAAGGCTGCGATGTACGATCTTAGCAGCTTGTGGAGCCTGCGTCCAGAGGGAGGCGGCCCTGTCGCATGCCGGGAGGAATCCGGTGAATCCGCGCAGGAGTCTGGGACGCGGCGCGTTGAAAGACTGGAGCGAGTGAGGGGCCGGACGACGAGAGGAAAGGAGAGCAGAGATGGCGCGATACCTGTTGGCAACGCTGGTGGCGATGGCAGTGCTGGGCGCGGCGACGGACGAGGCGCTGGCTCGCGGGCGCGGCATGGGCCGCGGTCGCGGCGGACAGAGCGTCCAGGCGCCGGCGGACGAGCCGCTCCCGCGCGACCCGCAGTCGTGTCTCGCGGTGCGGGACCGTCTGCGCGCGCGGGATGGCCGGGGCGGAGGCCGCGGCCGTGGGATGGGGCGAGGCCAGGGCTGCTGCGCGAGGAACCGGCGCGGTGGTGGCGGCGGCGCGGGCGACTGTCTCCGCGAGCAAGCGCGGCTCCGCCTGCGTGACGGCACCGGACCGGGCTCCTGCCCCTGGGACTCCACACAGGCGCTGCGGCGTCGGCGCCAGGTCCCGGGCGACTGCCCGCTGCTTGGCCGTCCGCGACAGGGCCTGGGCCAGGACGAGCCGCTGATGCAGCGCGACCGCCAGATGGACGGCCCCGCCGGCAACCAGCCCCGCCAGGGCCGCGGGCGGCAGCGCAACCGCCGCTGACCCACCGGCCGCAGGCCGTGGAACCGAACGCTGAGGCGGGCCGGCGACCAGGAGGAGCGCCGGCCCGTCTTCTAGCGCGGCCCGTGGCCGCAACCAAAGAGGAAAACTCGGGCTGGGCACACTGGAAAACAGAGCCAACTCGGTTGGCTTTGTTTGCCTTTCCAACAACTCCGCAGCGACACCACTTGCCAGCGAAGAGCAAGCCTTACGGGATCGACAGCAAAGCCGCTCGATCCCATAAGGTGTGCCCAGTCCGAGTTTTCCTCGGCCCACC
>CAZDNN010000778.1:0-2573 GCA_964506385.1 uncultured Planctomycetota bacterium | reverse complement strand
CTAAACAGGTCCGCAATTATCCTCCGCTGCCCTGTCGCTCGGACGTGGTAACCTGAGGCAGCATAAGGCGTTGCAGCGATCTTGGGTCAGGTCTGCGGCTTCCAGGCGAGGACGTTGTGCTGGGGGAGGAGCGGCGCGCCGATGGCGCCGAAGGCACGGAGCAGGAGGCCAGCTACACCGGGCCGGGGGACGAAGGGCCAGACGGCGTAGTGGCGGCCGAAGACACGCCGCGTGAGACGGCTCAACTCGAACGACGATAGGAGCCGCTTCCCGCGATACGGGCGGCCAAGCCGCCACCTCACGTACAATGCCTGCCAGCGACGCGGCAGCCACCCGACGCCCCAGAGCGAGACGTGGGGCTCACGGGTGAAGAGGGAATAGCGGTTCGGCGAGTTGAAGAAGAAGCAGCCGCCGGCAGACGTCACCCGCCTCGCCTCGGCCATGAAGCGGGGCTGGTCGGGCATGTGCTCGATCACGTCCGTGGCGTTGAGCAGGGTGAACGTCTCGTCGGCGAAGGGGAGCTCGAGCGCCGACGCGCACACGAGCGCCACGCTGCCGTAGCCTGCCTCAATGAACCGCTTTTTGGCGAGGAGCAGGTCGGTGAGCATGATGTCGAGTCCCACGGCTAGCGGGGCGCGGGGCGCGAGGGCGAAGAGGGCACTGCCGATGCCACAGCCCAGGTCGAGGGCGAAGCCGTCGGTCCGTAGCGTCTGCCCGACAGCGCCTGCGGCGGCCTGCATCTCGGCCCACCGCCGCTCGCCACGCTCGGGCGCCCGCTCCTCGTGCTCCTCCCAGAGGTGGGCGAGCGCCGTCTCATCGCCCTCGTGGTAGAGGGCGAAGAGCTCGCGGTAGGTGCTCCGCTCCCAGATGTCCATGATCTTGAGACAGAACTCGCCGTGTCGGGGCCGGTCGGGCGGGTTGGGCCGGAAGTCGGGGATGCCGTGGATGACCTCGTAGTCGCGCTCGCAGGCGTCGCAGCGCAGGGCGGCGGGGCGCTCGGCTAGTTGGCCGTGACAGGTGGGGCATCGCAGGAGGCTGAGGAGGTCCATGTCTATGTCATGTCGGCAGTTAGGGCACGCGGGTGCTGGCCGTCCCGCTCGGGGCAGGGAGCCGGCGGACGCCATGAGCGTACGCGCGCCCCGCGCGGATGTCAAGTTTCGGCGCGCCAAAGGGTTGCGAAACGCCTGCCGCCATGATATCCTTCTATGCGGTACAGACCACCGACCCCGGCTGGCGCGCCGTGTGGGTCGGTCCCTGTCGGTCTGGCTGGCCAGCGATCTTCCCCGTACGACTCCATCCCCTCGGAGACCGCCATGGCAGACGTGGCACCCCCGACGGGCGCGGTGCCCGCGCGCAAGGCAGTGCTCGTTGCCGTTCTCGTCATCATCGCGGTGACCTGCCTCGCGCGAATCCCGACGGCTCGCGTCCCGCTCGACCAGGACTGCGCGGTCTACACCTACGTGGCCCAGCGCTGGGCCGCCGGCGAGTTGCCGTACCGCGATGTGTGGGACCACAAGCCTCCGCTCGTTTTTTTCCTCTATCGCACCCTCTTCGCCATCACGTCTCCCTCGGGCGCCGGGGTGAACGGGACGCTTCGGGTGGCCTCGGCGCTGGTGGATGCGGCGACGGCGGTGCTGCTGTTCTTTCTGGCGGGGCGGCTGTTTGGCTACAGGGAGGGGGTGGCGGCGGGCCTGCTGTGCGGGCTGTTCACGGCGCTGCCTGGCATCCAGTACGAGGCGCTCCAGCCGGAGCGGGTCGTCGTGTTGTGCCTGACCGGGGGCTTCCTGGCGGCGGTGGTCTACGCGGACAAGCGCTGCTACTGGTCGGCGGCGCTCAGCGGCCTGCTTTTCGGCCTGGCGCTGGTGATGAAGCCGATCGCGGCGCCCGCGGGGGTGGTGGTGTGGGCGTGGCTGACGTGGGATGCGTGGCGCGAGGAGCGGGGGAAGGCGATCAAGCGGATCGCCGTGCACTCGGCGCTGCTCGCCGTTGGCGCGGTCCTGCCGTGGCTGCTGTTCATGGGGTACTTCGCCGCGAAGGGGGCGTTCAAGGAGTTCTGGTTCTGCACCTATACCTACAACGCGCGCTATGCGGCGGACGCCCGGCGGGGCGGCCTCATCGAGAGCGCCAGGATGCTGGTCAAGACGAAGATGTTCGAGCACTGCCTGTGGTGGGCGCTGGCAGGTGCGGGGTTGCTGCTCGCGCTGGCGCGGCGGCCGCTGCGTCGCGGCGGCGTGCTGGCGCTGGGCTGGCTGCTCGCCGCGTTCATCGGCGTGTTCCTGCCGGGGCAGTTTGCGTACTACTACTACGTCCCGACGGGCGCGCCGCTGGCGCTGGCGGGGTCGGCGGCGCTCGTTGCGCTCGTGGCGTTCGCGCGCAGCCGCCGGTCGCTGGGGCTGCGGGTGGTGGTCGTGGGGGCGGGTTGCGCGGTGCTGGTGGGGTGCCTGGGGCTGTGCTGGCTGCGGCAGAAGGGCCACCTCCAGCGGCAGGCCGACCCGAAGGACACGAATGCCGTGGTGGTCGAGGTCGCGAAGCATCTGAGGCAGCACACCGAGCCCGGCGACCGACTCTATGTG
>CAZDNN010000777.1:0-2603 GCA_964506385.1 uncultured Planctomycetota bacterium | reverse complement strand
GTGGACCTGGCGGTGGCGCTGGGCGCCGAGCACTTCTCGTTCGCCGAGGGCCGCATGCCGGACGGCGCCGACGAGGACGAGGTGTGGGAGCGGCTGGTCCGCACCCTCAAGGAGGCGGCGCCCTACGCCGAGCAGCATGGGGTGACGATGCAGATCGAGCTCCACCCCGGCCTCATCGCCAGCACGCCAGAGAAGGCGCCCAGGCTCATCGCCGACGTCGGCTCCCCCGCTGTGCGGATCTGCCTGGACTTCTGTCACGCCAACGTCATCACCCAGGGCGATCCGGTCGGGATGATCCGCGCCTGCGAGGGGGCGCTCGGCGCCATCCACATCGCCGACGGCATCCAGGTCAGCGGCCTCCACCTGCCCATCGGCCGCGGCGAGATCGACGTGGACGCCTGCATCCGCGCGGTCAAGGACGTCGGCCACGACGGCCCGTGGGTCCTCTGCATGTTCGGCTGCGCCTTCCCCGAGCTCTCGCTCCGCACCGCCGTCGCGTTCCTTCGGGAGACGCACCCCGACATCCTGGCGTGAGGCCGCGAACCCTGCCTGAGATCGCGGCCCCCGCAGCCGGAGGGCCCAGACGGCGTTATTTCGAAGAATGAGGCCATCACGGCCTTTCCTGAAGGCGGGCCGTGACCCCTGTGATAATGGGGACCTATGGCTCGCTTGCGCGTGGGACGCGGGGGGCCTGGGCGGGCCGCCTGCGCGGGCTAGAAGATCACGCCAAGGACGCGCCACGCACGCACCACGTCGGCCCGCGGGATGGTCAACGGAGCGACGCGGTTGTCGTCGCCCACGCCCTCGAGAACAACCCTCCCCTTCTCCCGCGGCCACCAGCGCTTGATGAGGCGCCGGCCGTCGCGGGTCTCCACCATCACGATGTCGCCGTCCTCTGGAGGAGCCTGGCACACAAGAAGCATCTGGCCATCCCCGGCGAGGGGCCGCAGCCCGTCGCCTCTGACCTCGACCAGCAGCAGCCCTTCCGGCAGCGGGCAGGAGTGTCTCGGCTCGCAGTCACGCCAGGTCGTCTC
Organism: uncultured Planctomycetota bacterium; assembly: GCA_964506385.1. Classification (GTDB taxonomy): domain Bacteria; phylum Planctomycetota; class PUPC01; order DSUN01; family DSUN01; genus CAZDNN01. The sequence goes on along the minus strand of CAZDNN010000777.1, from coordinate 1,569 downwards.
GCCCCCTGCATCCAGCGCTGTGTGGGCGACCATGGGGATCACCATACAGGCCGGCTTCCTATAGGGAACCTCGCTCTCACCGACCGCCTCCTCAGATGCCTCATCCCCGAATAAGAGCCATTCGAGGCTCCTGCCGCGCCAACTGCACACGGTTTCGAGAATCTGGATCGTCGGGCATACCCTCCCCTTCTCCATCGCCGACAGATTGGGCTGCTTGAGCCCCAGCCTCTCCGCTGTTTCCCGCTGTGTCCACCCCATCGCCAACCGCTCGTCGCGCATCCGCCCGCCGACCTCGCGCGCCAGCGGTGTATTTCGCCGGAACGATGTTATCAATTTGCGATATTTCTGGCTTGACACTTAGATATACACGTGGTATATTCCTCCTGGCAGCCTGGGGGAGGATGTAGGAACCTGTTGAACTGCCCGCAGACGACGTCCTGTGCCCCGAAGGGGGCGTTTTGTGGCTGCGTCGCCGTCAGTGGGCCTACCGTGCGGCGAGGCCCCCACCTCGCCGCACACCTAGCTACCCCGTGCGGAGGGTACTGCCAGCGCCATACGCTCCCCGGCCCCGCGGCGGCCTGTTCACTTCACCGCTTATTGTATGCTGCATGAGCGGGATGTCAAGGGTATCGTGGTCGCCGGACGGTGGACCGTTGTGCAGTCGCGGGGTCGCCTGACGCGGTGCCGCTGGCTTGCACGCCCGAGGAGAGCGTCTGAACGTCAGGCCGTGGCCAGCCGTCGCTCGCCACGCGATCGGCTGCCCTTCGCTGTGACCACTGGCGGCCCCTTGAGACCGCCAAACCGCATCGCCTGGAGCAGGGCACGGCGTCTCCGGGAGGGTGGCGCCGTGCTCCTCTCCCACCGCGCTGACCGGCAGCTCCGGACCCTCACACAAGCCATCTCCTACCACGTCACCAAGGCCACGCTGGTTCCCTATTGGCATTCACCGGGGGCCGCTGCTGGTACGTGGCTGCGCGGCCACCTGTCAGGGCGAGACGATCGCCGTCTCCACCCCGAGCGTCTCGCCGATGAGGCGGAGCGTCTCGGCCTCTTGCCCGATGCCGAGCGCGACCGCGGCCCTGGCGGCGCAGACGAGGTCCTCGCTCGTGAGCTTGCGAGTGAGCGGGTCGGCCCGCGGCTCGGGGGTGTCGAACATGTCGAGGATCTGGCGCTTCTTCGCCTCGGCCTCGGCGGCATCCACCTCCCTCTCCAGGCGCACGAGGTCGTCGATCTCGGTTTGGACCACGTGGAGCACCTTGGCGATCTCGCACCAGCGCGCCACCTCGGCCTCCGCACGCGGGTCATCGTGCAGCGTGCCGATGACCGTCTCGGGAGCCTTCCTGCCCACCCGCACGGCAACGCCCGTGAACTCCGCAAGGGAGCAGATGTTGTCGTTGCAGAGCTGCATGTAGGTGGTGGCGTTGGCGTAGTCGAGGGCCGATCGCGGCTGGAGGGCGACGAGCACGATGGGCACGCCGAGCTCCCGCGCGATGCAGCCGAAGCTGGCCGACGTGGCATAGCAGTCCGTGGCAGAAGTCCTTCGCAGACGAGTGCGAGGGATTCGGGCCG
>CAZDNN010000776.1:0-2612 GCA_964506385.1 uncultured Planctomycetota bacterium | reverse complement strand
CGCTCGAGGGCTCACTTCATGACGAAGTCGACGGTGGTGCCCGGACCGGGACGGTAGCGCCGAGGTCCTCGATCTACTGGCGGCCCCAAGGTACTGAGGCGGTGTGGGAGAACGAAACGGCTCCGCTCGACCCCCACTGGCCGAGGCTCGGGCTCAGACGGCCCGATGGCTCGTGGGCCCTCCTCGACTTCGCTGGGCCGGTCCGCGAGAACGTGCGTCTGCTCAGCCGTCTTGGAGATGCGCGCGCGCCGCACATCGTCGGCCTCCGCGGCGTGCGAATGCAGATATCGATGGTCGAGAGCTTACGGCGTCACTTTGCCAGCAGGAGACCACAGGTTGACTTGGCCGGCCTGGAGCTGAGCGCTGTCGGCCCCGACTACATCGTGAGCAACCGGCACTTCACCTGCGTCCTCCGCCGCCAGGGCGGGGTCGTGCGCGAGCTGTTCGTCGGCGACGGGCGGATCGTGGTGGATCACGATCTGTATGGCGACCAGGCGTACTTCGCGCATCCGAGGGCACGGCGGATGGAGGCGCAGAACGATGTCGAGTGCGGCATCGCGATCTGGAAGGCCGACGACGGGCTGCATCTGCGGTTCGAGGGGCAGCTTCGCGGCTTCAACCGCTTCGCGCTCAAGCGGCCGCCGCTGTGGTATCGCAACGAGTACGTCTTCACCGACGCCCCGCGCTTCACCCAGCGCTGGGCCTTCCGTACCGAGAAGACCTTCACGGACAAGACGGCGTTCCTCGCCTGGTTCCTGCGCTTGCCCGCGACGGATCGCTTCCGCTTCCTGCGCGGCGGGAAGGTCGTGGCCGAAGGCGCCGTCGGCCAGGGCGGCCCGCGTCGCGGCGAGACCAAAGGCGGCCCGCCGCCCGAGGCCGTCGAGTTCCTCGCCGGCGGCAAGCCGCAATGGCGTCTCGCGCGTCTAAGGACGCCGGAGGGACGCGACTGCAACGTCTTCGTCCACGGCACGCAGTTCTTCATCACGCTGCTCGACGGCAAGGGCTCGGGGATGGAGGCGGGGCGGTGGCATGAGTTCGCGGCGGAGTGGGTGGTCGGGGGCGAGTGACGAAGGGGTCTCGCAGGGCGCATCGGATAGGACCTATAGGACGGATGGGACCTATGGGGAGCGGCATGGCCCGACGGGTCCTATTCGTCCCATAGGTCCTGTCGCCTCGGGGGCAACGCCAACCGGCGGCCGGCGCGGCTAGCCGTCGGGATTCTCCAGCAGCTCGCGCAGCCTTGCCGCGAGCTCGGGCGGGAGGCCGGCGAGGTCCCCTTCCCCGACGAGGCCGACGTCGATGAGGTCGAGGAGGTGCACCTGGTCCTTGCGGCGGAAGCTCGTGAGCTTCATGCGGACGAGGGCATCGAGGGCGAGGACGCGCAGGCCCTCGCCGAGAGCGACCGTCTGCGATGCGTCGGGCGCGGGAGCGGGATACTCCGAGCGGACCTTCCTGCGGGCCAGAACGACGTGGACCGCGTCGCGCACCCCTGCGCCAGGGCCATCGAGGAAGGCGTGGACGCCGGCGACGCGGCGGTAGACGAAGCCTGCGCCCTCGAGGGCCTCGCGCGCCCGCTCGAAGTCGTCCGGCTCGACCAGGATGTCCACGTCGCGGGTATTCCGCACCGCGGTCTCATCGACCGTGGCGACCCAGGCGGCGATGGCGTTGCCGTCAATCACCGCGTAGCGCACGCCGGATGCCTCCAGGGCGGTGCAGGCGCGCACCAGCCGCTCCCTGACCTTCTCCGCGGCGCGCACCATCCTTTCCAGGACGCTCATGCCAGCGTGCTCCGTCGCGCGGTCCTCCGAGCCCGCGATCCGAGTATACCGCGCCGCTGCGCGGCGGCGCAACGCGGGCCCATGCACAGAGCAAGCAGGAATGTCGAATGCAGGATGCTGAATGTCGAATGGGAGAACACCCGCCGCGTGAGACAACGGGGACGCCAGCCTGCCTGGGGACCCCGCGGCCCCTCCCCCAAGCTGGCTGGGCGGAAGCCGCCCGCCTGCCGCCCCCCAGTCAGGCTGGCTCGCTCTTCCCCCGCCGGGGGCCGGGGGGAACCTGCACTGGCTGACTGAGCCGCAGCGCGGCGGCGCAACGCGGGCCCACGCGCAGGCAGGCAGGAATGTCGAATGTCGAACGCCGAATGCGGAATGTCGAATGCGGAAGGCAGAAGATAGAGGACGGTCCGCCTGAAGGCGGAACTACGAACCGGGGATGACGAGGTCTGAGCCGAGAATCTCTGCGAGGATGTTGTCGCGGGGGTAGGCGTGGCCGCGGTGCTGGCAGAAGGCTTCGGCGTACGCGGCGCCGCACTCTCCGCCGCGCTGGGCGGCCCATTCGACCATGGAGTTGGTGTATTCGTCGAGGCCGTGCTGACGCAGGAGCCATTCGCGCTGGCTGCGGTGGCAGGCGAGCATCTGCTTCTTGGTGTCCATCGCCGCCGCGATGTCCACGTAGAAGTGGACGGGCGTGGGGCGGCCGAGGTAGTCGATGCCCTCCATGGGGTCCCAGTAGTAGAGGTAGGGGATGGCGTCGGTGTGGGGGAGGTTGCCGTAGCCGCCGTAGTTGGGGATGGGGGCGCCGAAGCAGGCGTCGCGGACGAGGCGGCTGGT
>CAZDNN010000775.1:0-2621 GCA_964506385.1 uncultured Planctomycetota bacterium | reverse complement strand
AGTATCGAGTATCCAGTATCGAGCATCGTGACCCTGTCACCGCCGCTTATACGGATGGTGTCCCGTCGTGCGCCCGCCGACGAGCAGCAGGCCGCGGTCCTGGACCTCGGCGGGCCTGGCGAACTGGAGGGCGCCGGTCGAGCAGGCGGACACGCAGCGCGGCTCGCCGCCCTCGTTGACGCGGTCAATGCACAGGTCGCACTTCGCCGCCTGGTCGCGGGTGAAGTCGCTATCGATAACGCCGAAGGGGCAGGCGAGCGCGCAGGAGCCACAGCCGCGGCAGTAGACCAGGCTGCGGGTCACCGAGCCGTCCTCGGCCCGCTCGAGCGCCTCGAAGGGGCAGGCCGCCACGCACGGCGGGTCGTCGCAGTGGCGGCATACCGCCGGGAGGGTCGCCTGCGGCGCCGAGCCGTACTCGACGGCCGGGATGTTCCTGTGCCCGTAGTAGCACGCCGCCGAGCAGCTCTTGCACCCGACGCAGCGGTCGAGGTCAATCAGGACGCGGCGCTCGGCCAGTGCAGAAGTCTCAGTGGTGGCCACAAGTCAATCTCCGTTTCAGAGCGGGATGGGTGGATGAATGGATGGCTGGATGAATGGAAGGCTCCGTGCCGGTCTCTCTTCTCTGTCCATCCATCCACTCATCCACCCATCCATCTCATCCCTCTTCGATGGTCGCGTGCCCCGGCCCGACGCCCGTCGCCGCCCAGGCGAACAGCATTCGGGTCTCAGGGAAGTTCGGCGACACGGCGGCGACGCCCTGCGGGACGTCCGCACTGACCTCGGCAGGCAGTGTCAGCGACATCCCCTCGCCGCGGAGCGTCACGGCGCCGGCAGTCCATCCGAAGGTCTCGCCGCCGCCGGGGCCGTCGGCGGGGTTCAACCGCACCTTGGGCTGCGGCTCCATCATCGCGGGCCACAGGAGCTGGCGGGAGGCCGAGCCATCGGCGAAGCCGAGGCAGTCAGCGCGCGAGACGACGAGCATCGCGCCCTCCTGGCGCGCCGGCGGCGCCCAATCGCCAGGAGCGCCGAGCACCCGGGCAAGGTCCATGGGCGGGTCGGCAGCGGCCATGGCCCTGATGTCGGCGTCGGCCATGGGCTCGACGTCCGCGCACAGCCGCGCCAGCGCCTCGCTCGGAGCGAGGGCGCCCCGCGCGGGCTCCGCTGCCGCGGCCAGGGTCCGCAGAGCGCCCGAGCCGTCGGCCACCGTGCCGCTCAGCTCGAACCAGAAGGCCATCGGCAGCACGAGCTGCGCCCGCGCCGTCGTGGCCGAGGGCATGGCCGCAGCGGCCGCAAGCACCTCGACGGCGCTCAGCTCGGGCATCGGGATGGCCGACACGATGTCGGTGCCGACAACGATGAGGCGGTTGATGTGCCCCGCGCGGACGTCGTGCATGAGCTCCGAGGTGGTCATCGCGTCGAGTGCCGCGGCCATCCGCCAGGCGCCCACGGCGTTCCCATAGGTCAGCAGCGGGCAGATGCACCCGCCCTTGGCCTCTGCCACCTTCGCCGCCAGGGCTGCTGCCGCCGCGGCCGCCATGCAGCGGCCCTCGGGCAGCGCGATCGCCACGCCCAGCCGCCGGGCGCCGCCGATGGCGCGCGCCAGGCTCTCGAGCGCGGCGGGCTCCACGCCCGCCATCTCGGCCGCCGCGGCCAGGTCGCATCGGGCTGGCAGATCCCCCGCCGCGCCCATCACGGCCAGCAGGCCCGCCAGCGCCGCCGCCTCCCCGCCCGGCGCCACCTGGCAGAACTCCGCGGCGAACCCCGCCGTGCTGCCCGCCACCGAGTCGATGCACAGCAGCCGGTTCCCCCGCGCCTTGGCGATGGCGTCGAGGATGGGGCTGGCCACGAGCGGGTGCGTGGCGAAGGGATCGCCGACGGCCAGAATGATGTCGCACTCGGCGAGGGCCTCCTTCGGCACCCTCTCGACACCCGAGGTGGCCAACCCCCGCAGGACGGCCTCGTCGGCCGTCGGGATGAAGATCGCCACGCGGTCCACATTCAGGCCCATGCGGGTCACGTGGGCCGCGCGGGCGATCTCTTCGCACGGCAGGTTGCCATCGATGACGACGGCCAGCCCCTCGCGACTGCCGCGCAGCAGCACCGCGCGGCCCCGAGGGTCGGTCGAGATCGCGCGGGGCTCCTCCCCGCCACGCTCCATCGCCTCGCGGAGACGGCCCGGATGGGCCAGCAGCTCGGCGATGAAGTGGCCCCGCGCGCACAGCCCGTGATGGGACCCAGGCTCGTGCCCCGGGTACTCCGGGCTCACCAACCCGACGTCGTCGATGGCCACGCCCGCCGGGCAGCACAGCGAGCAGTGCAGACAGGTCGTTTCGCGCGTCGTTACAGGCACGACAGCGTTCCTCTTAGCAAGGGCCTCTCAGCGAGAAGAGGACGGGTGGCTGGATGGGTGGATGATTGGATGGCTGGATGGAAGACAGCGCACCGCTCGTCTTCGCTTTCCAGCCATCCACCCTTCCATTCGTCCATCCATCCTCTCAGAACACGTTCGGATAGTCCTTGATCTTCGCGTAGCACATGTCGGGCCCATCCTTGCAGAGGTAGTAGGGCCCGATGTTGCAGCGTCCGCACTTGCCGATGCCGCAGCTCATCCGCCGGTTCAT
>CAZDNN010000774.1:0-2623 GCA_964506385.1 uncultured Planctomycetota bacterium | reverse complement strand
TGCATGTGGTACAGCAACCGCGATATCCGCATCGAGGAGGCGCCGACGCCGAAGCCCGGGCCGCGGGAGATGGTGGCGAGGGTGATGGCGTGCGGGATCTGCGGGAGCGACATCGTCGAGTGGTACCGGCTGCCCAGGGCGCCGCTCGTGCAAGGCCATGAGCTGGGGGCGGAGGTCGTCGAGGTGGGGGAGGAGATGACGGAGTTCAAGCCGGGCGATCGGGTGTTCATCGCGCCGAAGGTGCCGTGCCTGAAATGCCGCTATTGCAGAGCGGGCCAGCACCCTTTGTGCACGGAGGTCAAGCAAAGGCTGCCCGGGGCGTTCGCGGGATACGTGCTGGTGCCCGAGGTCCTCGTGGAGAACGGCACGCTGCTGCTGCCCGAGAACGTGAGCTACGACCAAAGCACGTTCATCGAGCCGCTGGCCTGCGCCGTCCGGGCGCAGCGGCTGGCCAAGGTGGCGGAAGGCCAGAGCGTGATGGTGCTGGGCTGCGGGATGTCGGGACTGCTCCACGTGAAGCTGGCTCACGCGCGGGGCGCTCGGGTCGCGGCGTCCGACATCAATCCCAAGCGGCTCGCCTTCGCGCAGAAGGCCGGCGCCGAGACGACCATCGACGCCGCCGGGAACGTCGCGGAGCGCCTGGTGGCGGAGACGGGGCGGCTGGCGGACGTGGTGATCCTGTGCACGTCCGCCATGTCGGCGCTGGCGGACGCCTGGACGTGCGTGGACAAGGGCGGCACGGTCGTCGTCTTCGCCGTCCCCGGGCCGGAGAAGGACGTGGTCGTGCCCCTGAATGACTTCTGGCGGAAAGAGATCACTATTCTCACGTCGTACTATTGCGGCCCGCCCGATTGGGAGGAGTCCCTGGAGTTGATCGCCTCGGGCCGGATCGTGGTGGACGACATGATCACACACACCCTGCCGCTGAGCGAGACGGCGGAGGGCTTCCGACTCGTGCAGGAGGGAACCGAGTCGCTGAAAGTGGTGATCCGGCCGAATGAGTAGGCACCAGTGTGGAGGAGCAGGATGGACTTGCTGCACGTGGCGCTGACGGCCAGTTCTGAGGCCGTGGCGGACGGCTTCTACGTGGAGGTGCTTGGCTTGAAGAAGGCCGAGCCAAAGCTGCTGGCGGCGGCGATCTCCCGCGCGCTCTTCGGCATTGACCACGAGCTGACGATCATCAACTACACCGGGGCGGCGGCGCACTTCGAGGTCTTCATCTGCCCCGCGGCGCCCGCGCCGGCGGGGCGCATCGACCACGCCTGCATCGCGGTCGAGAGTCTGGCTGAGTTCCTGCGGCGATGCGAGGCGGCCGGGGTCGAGATCATCCGCGTTCCCAAAGGGGAGTCACTGATCACCTTCATCAAGGACGGCGACGGCAATCTGTTCGAGATCAAGGGGGCGCGGGCAGGCGCAACGGGTGTCTCGGGCGCGGTCCGGCGAGGCGGCGCGCTGAGTTGACAGGCGGCGGGCGCGGCGCTACGCTGCCGACGGTCAGCTACCCCAGCAAGGAGAGCGGCTCATGAATCCCTGGCTCGTCGCAGCGACTTGTCTGTGCCTGATCGCCATGACGGCCGGTGCCGCGGAGGACATGCAGGTCCGCTGCGTGAAGCGCCCGCCAACGGAGAAGACGAACGCCTTCTATCCGTCGAACCGCCCGCCGCTGGCGCCGAGCCGGTTCGCGAAGCTGCCCATCGGGGCGATCGCGCCGAGGGGCTGGGTGCGGCGGATGCTCGAGCTCCAGCGCGATGGCTTCATCGGGCACCTGACGGAGATCAGCCGGTGGTGCAAGGCCGAGGGGAATGCGTGGCTGAGCCCTGAGGGCAAGGGGCATAGCCCGTGGGAGGAGCTGCCCTACTGGCTCAAGGGCTACGGCGACATGGGCTACGTGCTCGGCGACGAGAAGGTCATCGCCGAGGCCCGCAAGTGGCTCGAGGGGATGCTCGCCAGCCAGCAGCCCGACGGCTGGTTCGGCCCCGTCGCCAACAAGGGCGGCAGCCGCCGCGCCCGCGGCAAGCCCGACGTGTGGCCGAACATGATCGCCATGAATTGCCTTCAGAGCTACTACGAGTTCAGCGGCGACAAGCGCGTGCTCGACCTCATGGCCAAGTACTTCCGCTGGCAGCTCACCGTGCCCGACGCCGACTTCCTCCCCCCCTTCTGGCAGCAGCAGCGCGCGAGCGACAACATCGAGAGCGTCCACTGGCTATACAACCGCACCGGCGACGCCGAGCTGCTCAAGGTCGCCGAGAAGATCTTCCGCAACATGGCACGCTGGGACCGCGGCATCGCGAGCTGGCACGGGGTGAACATCAGCCAGTGCTTCCGCGCGCCCACCGTCTACTGGCCGCAGGGCCAGACCCCCGAACTGCTCCAGGGCGCCTACCGCAACTACGACGAGGTCATGGGCCTCTACGGCCAGGTGCCCGGCGGCATGTTCGGCGCCGACGAGAACTGCCGCCGAGGCTTCGACGACCCCCACCAGGCCGCCGAGTCGTGCACCATGGTCGAGTTCATGCACAGCTTCGAGATGCTGCTCAAGATCACCGGCGACCCGCTGTGGGCCGACCGGGCCGAGGAGGTGGCCTTCAACTCCTACCCCTAGATCGGAAGAGCGTCGTGT
>CAZDNN010000773.1:0-2631 GCA_964506385.1 uncultured Planctomycetota bacterium | reverse complement strand
GGCCCGAAGACCCGCACGCAGTCCGAACGGACTTCTGCCACGGGCTGCTAGGCCGCGCTCCTCAGCGCTTGCGCTTGCGGAGGAGGCCGAGCGCGCCGAGGCCGACGAGGGCGATGGTGGCCGGCTCGGGGATGACGTCGGGGCCGTCGCCCGACTCGACGAGCGGGATGCGGGGCTCGGGGCCTGCGTAGTCCCAGCCCTCATAGTCGTCGGGGAAGACGGCGTGGACGAAGCCGTCGAAGCTGGCGTTGACGAGCTCGCGGCTCGAGACGCCGAAGATGGGGAGCAGCCAGTCGAGGCCCTCCTCGGACGGGTCGCCGGCCTCGCCGTCGATCATGTAGGCGGGGTAGTCGCCCGTCTGCATCAGGCCGCTGCCGTCGTCGTAGCGAATGCGATCGACCGAGAAGCCGAGGCCGGGGCCGTAGTCGGTCATGTCCACGTCCAGGGCGCCGGCAGCGTCGAGCGCGATGACCATGTCCGCCGCGGTCGGCGCGTCCGCCGTGTCCCATTCGTAGCCGAAGGCGAAGTAGTCGTCGGCCCCCTGACGAAAGTCCACGATCAGCACCGACTGGTTGGCCCCCGTGCCTGCCCAGTACTCGATGTCGATCTCGCGGCCGTCGGCCGCCACGTAGGGCACGGCCTGCGCCCCAGCCGCCGCCAGCAGCACGGCGACGGCCAACACTGCTCTTACTGCACGCATCTCCTGCACTCTCCTGTCCGCGGAGCACACCCTGTGGCGGGGCTCGGGACCGGCGGCGTGCCGGCGTCTCCTCCGTGCTCGCAGAAGGGACGAGCCCCGTCTCCGAGAATCGGCGACGGGGCTCGTCCTGCCCGTCGGCCTCTGCTCGGAGACTCGACGCACACGTCGCGCTCTGGCAGGTCTCCTGGCTTCCGGGCTGCGGCGGCTGCGGCAGTCGCGAGCCGTCACCTACTGGCCGCGCCTTCCCACCCCTTGCGTCGGCTCGGGGCAGTGGCTTCGATGCGGCGGTCGTTCCCGGTCACAGTGGCGGCACCGCGAGGGACTCTCACCCTCTTCCCTGTGCGCCGACCAGCGGCGGTGACCAGAGCGCTGTTGCATATGTTAGTCTTCTGGCGGCGGCAATGCAAGCGTCCGTCCGATATTCGCGCTCGCCCGGGAGCCGCGCTTGCCTCACCCCGCCGCCTGGCTATAATGGCCGCTCCGCGGCGCCGCCAGCGCCTCCCGTGAAGCATGCCCCCAGGAGCAGCCCGTGAGCCACGACCCCGACCGACGCCGCGCCGTCTACCTCGCCGCTCCGCTCTTCTCCCAAGCCGAGCGCCGCTGGAACCGACGGCTCGCCGACCGCCTCCGGACCCTCCTCCCCTGCACCGTCATCCTGCCGCAGGAGTTTGCGGCCGGGGCGCCGCTGGGCAGCCCGGAGCACTATGCGGCGATCTTCCGCCAATGCCTCGAAGGCGTCTACCAGGCTGACCTCCTTGTTGCCGTGCTCGACGGCCCCGACGCCGACTCCGGTACGGCCTTCGAGATGGGTGTTGCCCACGCCCTCGGCAAGCCGATCATCGGCGTCCGCACCGACTTCCGCAACCACCAGGAGCACGGGACCAATATCATGCTCGCCCGTGCCTGCGCCGCCATCGTCCGATGCCCGGCCCCCGACGACGATCTCGAGGCCCTCGCCGACGCCGTGGCGCGCCAGACCCGGCCCCTCCTGGTCCCGGATCGGCCCGAGTAGGCCCCTGGTCGCAAGTCCCTACACCCGCGGCCCCTGTCGCAGATGCCAACACTTGTCGCCGCAACCGCCCGATACCCCAAGCCTTGCCGCGGCGAAGGGCCGCCGGAGCTATTCGCGCAAATTGCGCATTTTTCACTCAAGTCTGGCAGGGAATCGCCGACTTACCTAATGGAGGGGTGTCCCCGCACCCACCCGTGACCCACTGCCAGGAAACACTGACGTGATCGAGCCCACCGACCCCCGTCGCCCCCAGCGACCCCAATCGCCAGAGGACGAGTGCCGCGGTGACCGTCTCGCGGAACTCAAGCGCCAGATCCAGAGCGGCCGGTACGAGAGCCCGGAGAAGCTCGACCTCACCGTCCGCCTGCTCCTCGCCGACTTGCGCTCCGCCGCGGCTAGCCGCGAGGATGAAACCGACGGTGGACGTCCTTGAGGCGATCCCTGTCGACGTGCGTGTACAGTTGGGTCGTCACGATGCTGACGTGGCCCAGCATCTCCTGCACCGACCGCAGGTCGGCGCCGGCACTCAGCAGGTGGGTTGCGAACGAGTGACGCAGGGTATGGGGTGACACCTTCTTCCTGATCCCAGCCAGCCGCGCGTACTTCCGCACCATCGCCCACACCGTCTCCCGCCGCAGCCGTCCGCCGCGACGCCGCGCCGACACGAAGAGCGCGGCCGCCGCGTGCCCCTTCAGCAGGCCGGGCCGCACCTCGTCCACATAGCGGCGCACCCACCCGAGCGCCGTCCGGCCCACGGGCACCACACGCTCCTTGTTCCCCTTGCCGATGCAGCGCAGATAGCCGTAGTCGAAGTGGATGCTGTCCACGTCGAGGCCGCACACCTCGCTCACCCTCGCGCCGGTGGCATAGAGCATCTCCAGGATCGCCCGGTCGCGCAGCCCAAGCGGCTTCGACGTGT
>CAZDNN010000772.1:0-2633 GCA_964506385.1 uncultured Planctomycetota bacterium | reverse complement strand
CAAGGGGGCCGCGAAGAAGGAGGCGGTGAAGAAGGGGGCGGCGAAGGGGGAGATGTAGGAGTGAGCGCCAGCGCCTGATGCGCAACCCGGCGAGAAGGGACGCGAGGCACGCGTCTGCCCGCAAGCAGGCACCGCCTCTCCCTGCGCGCTCTGGTCACGCATCACGAATCACGCATCACGCCTCCGCTCAATCCATCAGCATACCGCCGTTCACCTCGATCGTCTCACCGGTGACGAAGCTCGCCGCCTCGGAGGCCAGGAACAGCGCGGCGCCCACGATGTCCTCGGCCTGCCCCAGGCGGCCGATGGGCGTGTTGGCCTTGAACTGCTCCATGCGCTCGGGCGTCGAGAAGCGCTCGTGGAAGGGGGTGGCGATGACCCCTGGGGCGATGCCGTTGACCGTGATGCCGCGGGGCGCCAGCTCCTTGGCCAGTGCCTTGACGAAGCAGCTCACCGCCGCCTTCGCGCTCGCATAGATCGCCGCGCCCGCCGCGCCGGCGTTGCGGGCCGCGATGCTCGATATCGCGATCACGCGGCCCGAGCCGTCCGGCAGCCGCGGCAGCGCCGCCTGACAGCACAGGAACACGCTCTTGAAGTTCACCGCCACCACGCGGTCGAACGTCTCCTCGCTCATCTCGGCCACCAGCTCGCGGCGGACCAGCGAGCCGGCGTTGCACACCAGGATGTCCAGGCGACGTCCCAGCGCCGCCTCGACCTCGGCGAACAGGCGCTCCACGTCCGCCTTCTGCGACACGTCGGCCTGGACGACCGCCGCCTTGCGTCCCATCGCTTCCACCCTCGCACCGACCTCCTGGGCGGCCTCCTCGCTCGAGCAGTAGTTCACCGCCACGTCGGCCCCGTTCTCAGCGAGCGCCAGGGCGATGGCCCGCCCGATGCCAGTGCTCGCGCCCGTCACGAGCGCCGTCTTGCCCGACAGATCCACGTGCAGCACCGTCTCGTCCTCCGTTGTGCGGTGAGGGGTCGTCATCAGCCGCCAGACACCCTACGGCGGCAGGAGCGCACTGTCAAGGCCGCTGTGGGCTCGTCGGGTCCGCGACCAGGCGCGGGAGCGCTGCGAGGGTGTAAACGGCGTCGTGGGCGAAGCTCAGCGGCCCCGTTCGCGCCACGCGGCTCGGAACCTGCCGTCGAGCGCCTCTGCCGTGGCGTCCACGCCAAATGTCCTCGCGACTTCGGCGTAGACGGCGTCCAGCGACGGGCACGGTGCGAAGAGCGTACCTGTCGCGTCGAAGAGCGCGGCGCCGCAGGCGAATCGTCTCACGGCCACGTCCCAGCCATCCCGGCCCCCGAGGGGGCCTGCTCAGCGTCTGGTGCCGCCTCTGCGGCGTTTCGGGGAAGTGCCCGTGCGTCCTGCCTCCGACCGCCACTGCGCGCGGAGGATGTCGAAGAGCGCACCGTGCACGGGCGTCTTGGCTCTCTTCGCCAGCCGGTAGACCAGTGTAGGCCCCGCGCGTCCTGCCGTCACGTAGCCGCGGCGGACCAGTTTCGCACCATGCCTGCTCACCGCGGACGGGGACATATGGAGCTCGGCGCACAGCGTCAGGACATCCGCAGCCCCATCCGCGGCAACTCGGCGGAGAATCTGTAATCGCCTGACGTTCGTGAACCCCGTAGCGGCGTCGAAGATCGCACGGCGCACGAGAGCCGGGGGCTCCGAAGAGCCAGAATTGCAGAGTTGGACAACTCTGCAATTCCCTGCGAGCCTCCGCGGCGACCTCAGCGTTTCGGACAGCACGCGGCTGATGCTCCCGCTCAGCGTCTCGTCGCCGTAGGGCGACGCGGCCTCGCAGTAGCGCCACACCCCTGAGCGTCGTCGCTGGATCAGCCCCACACTCGCGAGCCGCCGGAGATGGGTGCACACGATGCTCCGGGACATCCCGAGCTCCCTGGCCACTCGCGATGGCGGCATCTCGCCGGCCCGTGCAAGGAGGCCAAGGATGCGCAGTCGGTTGACACACGCGACAACGCGGAAGATCCGCACGACCAACTCGTCCACGGCTTGTCCTCCAAGAGAATTGCAGAGTTGACCAACTCTGCAATTCTAGCTCACGCCGCCATGGTGTCAAGTCGGGCGAGCGTGATGACATCGGCTCGTGGCGCAGCGAATTCCGGCTCTGATGGTGGTGGACCAAGTCGATACTGGGACGCCATGGGGCCCGTGCCATATCCTGTGAGGGTGAACTCAGGCCGGCGGCAGCGGTTGCGTGTGCGATGGGGAACGCCTATAATGTGGCGGCAGGGCGTCTTCGTCCTGCCTCACACCATGTGGCGGCAACTGTCAGGACCATCCTAGTGAGAGGAGATCAGGGCATTGGCGACGTATCTGGTCACAGGCGGCGCCGGCTTCATCGGCTCGAACCTGACGGCGGCGCTTGTGGCTCGCGGCGAGACGGTGCGCGTCCTCGATAACCTGGCAACCGGGGACCGTGGGAACCTCGCAGACCTGCTCGATAGGATCACCCTCATCGAGGGCAGCGTCGCAGACGAGGTGCTCGTGCGCAGGGCCGTGGAGGGGGTGGACTACGTGCTCCACCAGGGCGCACTCACCTCCATCCCACGCTCAATCGACGACCCCATGAACACCCACAAGGCAAATGCCACAGGCACACTGCGCC
>CAZDNN010000771.1:0-2640 GCA_964506385.1 uncultured Planctomycetota bacterium | reverse complement strand
ACGAGGACGACGACGACGACGAGGACGAGTGAAGAAGGAACCCCAACATCCGGGGCCAGACTCCCCGACAGGCCGCGCCATTGACAACCGCAGGCGAAGCGGTATAACAGGGGTGAGGGCGGCAGGGGGAGTGTCGCCAGCGCGCCCAGAAGACCAGGCCCTGTCTCCCGGCGGGGGCATGCCGATGGCGACGACCGAACGCTCGGCGCCCGAGATGCTCGAAGCCCTCGTCCGCCAGGCCGAGGCCGCCGGCGCCAGCGACATCCATCTCCAGATGAACGGCTGCGAGGCACGGGTCGCCTTCCGCCTCGACGGCGTCCTCAGCCCCGTCCGCGAGCTCCCCGACCCCGTCGCCCGCCGCGTCTTCGGGCGCATCAAGTACCTCGCCAGGCTCAAGACCTACCAGGAGTCGAGCCCCCAGGACGGCCGGATCGACCGCGCCGACGTGGGCGCGGCCAGCGACATCCGCGTCGCCACCTACCCCACCGTCACGGGCGAGAAGATCGTCCTCCGCCTCTTCTCCGCCGCCGAGGTCCTGGCCCTCGATCAGCTTGGCTTCGCCGACGGCGTGCTCGACGCGCTGACGCGCTTCCTTGCCCGGCCCTCGGGCCTGCTGCTGCTCACCGGCCCGGCCGGCAGCGGCAAGACGACGACCATCTACGCGTGCCTCCACCATCTGGCCGCCTCGGGCGGCCGCCACGCGATCACCATCGAGGACCCCGTCGAGCGGATCATCGAGGGGGTGATGCAGACGGAGGTGAACCCCGCCGCTGGGCTCGACTTTGCGGCGGCGGCGCGCCACCTGCTGCGCCAGGACCCCCAGGTGCTGGTCATCGGGGAGATCCGCGACGAGGAGACGGCGAACATCGCGGTCCGCGCCGCCTTCACCGGCCACCTCGTCATCGCCACGCTCCACGCCGGCTCCTGCCGCGGGGTGTTCGAGCGGCTCTTCGACATGTGCGACGACCGCTACGCCGCCATCGCCGCCGCCGAGATGGTCCTCAGCCAGCGCCTCGTCCGCCGCGTCTGCGCCGCGTGTGAGGGCGCGGGGTGTGAGGCGTGTTTGGACACGGGCTACCACGGCCGGGTGCCCGCGGCCGAGTGGGTGGCGATCGACGACGCGCTGCGCCAGCAGCTTCGCGGCCGCGGCGCCGAGGCCGTGGTGCCGGACCCGGCCCTCGCGGCCGAGGGCCGCCGCCTCGTCGCCGACGGCGTGACCGACGAGCGCGAGCGCGTGCGGGTCTTCGGCACGTAGCGGACCCGCCGCCCTGGGCCAGAGAGCTTGTGCCGTGGGCCTGCTCCGCAGGAAGCCACAGCGGCGTCGAGCCGCCGCACTCCAGAGGCCCCGGTACGAGAGGCTGCCTGCGGTGCGGGGCCTTTGGAGTGCGGTGGCCTGACACCGCTCTCACTCCTCGCGGAGCGAGCAGGACAGGGGAAGTCCGAGGACGATTGAGACGCGCGGGCCCCCGCGCCGAGGAGCTTCAGCGTGAACTACGAGCAACTGGCCTTCTTCAATCAGCAGCTTGCGGGGATGCTGCGCGAGGGCATCCCGCTCGAGGGCGCGCTGCGCCAGCTCTGCCGCTCGATGCGGCGCGGGAGCGTGCGCGCCGCGTTCCAGAAGCTCGAGGCCGCCCTCGCCCAGGGCACTCCCCTCGACGAGGCCCTCGCCCGGAGCCATCTGCCCGAGCTCTACCGCCAGATGGTCCGCGTCGGCGTCCGCAGCGACAACCTGCCAGGCGTGCTGTCCATCCTCGCCAACCACTACCAGCGGGTCGCCGCCATCTGGACGCGCCTCAAGGCGGTGCTCTTCTACCCCATCCTCGTCCTGGTCCTGGCGCTCGGCCTCTCGCTCTTCGTCGCCCTCAGCCTCCAGCCCAAGGTGGCCGCGATGCTCGAGGACATGCACTTCGAGGTGGACCTCGCGGCGCTCCAGTACCGCGTGATGGCGCCTCCGCTGGTCCTCAGCGTGCTCCTCTATGCGGCGATCATCGTCGTCGCCGTGCCATCCCTGCGCCGCTGGATCCGGTGGCACGTCCCGCCGTTCAAGGACGCCAGTCTGGCGCAGCTTGCCTCGGCCATGGGGCTGATGCTGCGGGGCGGGTGCAGCCTGGGCGAGGCGGTGACGCTGCTGCGGGGCCTCGAGGAGAAGACGGCGGCGGGGCAGGAGCTGGCGTCGTGGGAGCGGCGCCTGGAGGAGGGGGAGACGAGCTTCGCCGACATCGTGGGCGCCAGCCCAGTGGTGCCGCCGCTGTTTGTGTGGCTGGTCGAGCACGGGGGGGAGGACACGGCCGCAGGCTTCGAGCAGGCGGCCGAGACGTATCAGGCGCGGGCCGACTACCGCACGGAGATGCTGCTGACGGGCGCGCTGCCCGTCGCCGTGCTCATCGTCGCGGGCGTGGTGCTCGTGCAGTTGCTCGTGATGACCGGGATGCTGACCGAGATGATGCGACTGATGAATTCCATCGGCGGGATGTGACGTGAGCGTGGACGGGCTGAGCTCGATGCAGGCAGTGGCGATGGGCCTCGGCGCGCCGGCTCCCGTGGTCCTCGTGCTGTGGAGCGTGGGGCTCGCGATGTCGCTGGGCGTGCTGGGCCTGATGGGGTGGCTGGCGCACCTGGTGCTGACGCTGCCGCTACGGC
>CAZDNN010000770.1:0-2640 GCA_964506385.1 uncultured Planctomycetota bacterium | reverse complement strand
GTGCCCCTCCCGTACAGCCAGGACCCGCGGCGCAGGCCCTCCCGGAGATGTGCAACCTCCGGGAGGGGAGAGGCGGATCGCCTGCTCTGAGCCGCTGGGGGACCAGTCCCCCAGACCCCCTGCCCTTCGACAGGCTCAGGGCACGGTGAGCTTCTCGAACCGTGGGATTTACCGCACAGGGGCCTCCGGCATCTCAGCCATCTGTGGAGCATGGGGGTGCCGGCGGCCATAAAGCGATAAATCCTGGGGGTTTGGGGGCAAAGCCCCCAAGGCTCTCCTGCCTCCTCTCGCGGCCTCGTTCACACCCCAGCCGCGCCTGACCTGCCGTGACTGAGCCATCGCGTCCCTGGGTGGCGAGTTGAAGTAGCGTTGTAGTGCCAGCGCCCCGCCACCACCTGGCTTGCCTCGGTGGGGCGGTGATTGACAACTGGCTCCCGGTGGTGGCCAATCCGTGGTTCCACCGACGCAAGGTCGGTGGGGGCCGGCCCCGTCGCGCTCGCTGAACACGTACGGAGCGTGGGAGCCAGAGGAACCAGAGAAGGCATGAGAGCACGGCTGCAGGGGCGCTTCGCATTGACGCCAGAGGCGGCAGGAAGCCGGCTCGAGGACGAGGACGAGAACGATGAAGAGGGATTGCCGCTTTCGGGAGTCATGCTCTGCCGCGTCGCCCTCTTTGATCTTCCCCTCGCCGCCGCTATAATGCCTCTGCACGAAGCAGGAGGCATTCCGTGGGCTATATCGCGATCCACAGCACCCGCGACATGTGGGAGAACAACCTCCCCCGCTTCCCCCATAAGACGGCCGTCATCGATGGCGATGTCGCCCTGAGCTTCGCCCAGGCCGAGGAGCACATCGAGCGGCTGCGCACCGCGTTCGTCACACGCCTGGGGATCCAGCAGCACGACCGCGTGCCCGTGCTGCTGCCAAACTCGGTCGAGTACTTCCTCGTCTACTGGGCGCTCGTGAAGATCGGCGCCATCGTCGTGCCGGTGAACACTCGGCTCGGCGTCGATGAGACCCGCCACATCGTCGCGTCGTCCGGCGGCGAGACCCTCATCGTCCACAAGAGCTTCTGGAAAACCGCCAGGGCCGCACTCGAGGACTGCCCGAGCGTCAAGCATGTGGTCAGCGTCGGCTTCACCGACGAGGGCGCCATTGCATACGACGAGCTGGCCGCCACTGAGGCCCAAGCCCTCGAGCCGCCCGACATCCAGCCCGACGACCTCGCCATCATCATGCACACCTCGGGCACCACCGGCCTTCCCAAGGGCGCCATCATGCGCCACGCCGACCTGCTCTTCAACGTCAAGAACGCCCTCATCGCCCAGAGCTGGCGCCACGAGGACATCCATCTGCTCTGCCTGCCCATGTTCCACGCCACCGCCCTCTACTCGATGCTCCCGTCCAGCGCCTACCTCGGCTCCACCGTCGTCATCGCCCGCCGCCCCCACATCCCTTCGCTGGTCGCGCTCATCGAGGCGCACCGCTGCACCACGTTCTTCGGCGTGCCCACCCTCTTCTACTGGCTCGTCAACTACCGCAAGCTGGGCGAGCACGACCTGTCGAGCCTCCGCCTCATCGCCTACGCCGGCTCGATGATGCCGCCGACCACGATCTACAAGCTCCGCGAGCTGTTCCCCAACGTCGCACTTCACAACTTCTTCGGCCTCTCCGAGACCATCTCGATGACCCACGTCCTGCCGAGCTGCGACGCGGTGTCCCACGCCGACAGCATCGGCAAGCCGCTGCCCGACATCCACCAGCTCATCGTGGACGAGGAGAACCAGCCCGTGCCGCCCGGCACCGTCGGCCTGCTGTGCTTCCACCGCTCGAACGTCGTGGCCGGCTACTGGCAGCGCCCGGGCCTGCTCGAGGAAAGCTGCTTCGAGCTCGACGGCGAGCCCTACTTCAACACCGGCGACCTCGCGATGATCGACGAGGACGGCTACGTCTACCTCAAGGGCCGCAAGAAGGAACTCATCATCGTCGGCGGCGAGAACGTCTACGCCCCCGAGGTCGAGCACGCCATCCTCACCCACGAGGACGTCCTCGAGGTGGCTGTCGTCGGCGTCGAGGCGACGGGCGCGAGCGCCTACCTCGGCGAACTGGTCAAGGCCGTCGTCGTGCCCCAGCCCGGCCGCGAGCTCACCGAGCTCGACATCAAGCGCCACTGCGCCCAGAAGCTCACCGGCTACAAAGTCCCCACCATCGTCGAGTTCCGCAGGAGCCTGCCCCGCAACCCCGGCGGCAAGGTCCTCAAGCGGGAGCTGAAGTAGCCACAGAGGCACAGAGGGCGCGGAGGGGAAGAGAGTCTGGCCCCGCATCCTGGGGTCCTTCTCTTCGCCCGTCTACCCTGCCCGCTTTCCCAGAGCCCAATCGCTGACCACATGGCCAACTGTGCGCCCAGGGACCCTGCGGCGCCCGGTCGCGATTGATGCCACACCTTCGAAGGTGTGGCATCAATCAGAACCGGCCCCCATCCACCACCCCGACATCAAGCTCCAGCCGCCAGCCGAAGCGGACCAACGCGCGGGGCCTGCCCACAAAGGGAAGGACGAGGCGGAGTCTGGCCACGGATCTTGGGGTCCTTACTCTTCGCCCGTCCACCCTGCCCGCTCTCCCAGAGCCCGATCTCTCGCT
>CAZDNN010000769.1:0-2647 GCA_964506385.1 uncultured Planctomycetota bacterium | reverse complement strand
ATCGCTTGATGAGCTCGGCGAAGTACATGGCCATCAGATCGTTGACCAGCTTGTAGCGGGCCTTCGGGTCCTTCTTGATGTCCGCCCACGGGTTGGTGTTGGCCGTGCCGATGGGCTTCCCGTACTGGTCGGGGATCTTCCCGCCGCACATCTCGACGAGCCGGCCGATCTCGATGCGCGCCACCTCGTGGGGGCCAGAGAAGCTCACCCACATCTCCGAGCCGTCCTTCGACAGGCTCATGCCATAGGGATCGGCCGCGCCGAGGTCAATGCTGTCAAGCAGCATCGTCACGAAGTGCGTGCGGCCGGGGACATCGACGACGGAGATGGCCGAGGTGTTCATCCAGCCGCGCTCGAGCTGGGTGGTGGGCACCTGGAAGCGGGAGACGCCGTGGAGCAGGTAGGCCCACTTGCCATCGGGCGACAGGGCGATCTGGCGGCAGTTGGTTGAGCCGCCGGGGAGCTGGATCTTCGTGGTCGATTGCCCCTCCTTGTCGATGATGCTCACGACACAGCCCGTCTTGCTCTCCGTGGCAGGGCCGACGGGCAGCGCGTTGGTGACGACGATATGGCCCTCGTCGGGGGTGACGGCGACCCAGAAGGGCTCGCGGACGAGCTTCACCCGCCACTTCTCGGCGCCGGCCGCCAGGTCCACCATCGACACGGTGTCCTCCATGCGGTTGCACACGTAGAGGCGGTTGCTCTTCGGGGCGAGGGCGAGGCCTGTGGGGCGGTGGCCGACGGGGATCGTCTTGGTCACCTTGCCGGAGTCCGTCGCGACGATGGCCACGGCGTTTGCCCTCTCCAGTGCGACGAAGAGGGTCTTGCCGTCTGGGGAGAGGACGATGCCCATGGGGCCGTCGCCCACCTTCCACTCCGTCTTCTTGGCGGGCTTGTCCCCCGTGTCGAGCACGACGACGCTGCCAGCGGTGTGGTCGCTGACGTAGCCGGTCTTGGCGTCGGGGCTCAGTACGATCATGAACGGCGAGCGGTAGGCCTTCGCCGCCAGAGCCGTGCCGCCGACGAGCATCAGCATCGCGCAGGCGATGCGCATACGACGCGTCCAGCCATCATTCCTCACGGATCTGCCTCCTTGCGATCGCTCGGCCACAGGACTGTGCGCACGGAAGGTAGCGGATTTGCCAGGAAAATGCAAGGCCCGATCGCCCGGCGAGGACGGCCGGCCCTGCGTCTTGCGAGTCCGTCTGGTCGGCGGTATACTGGCGCCGTGCCCTACACCGGCCCCAGCGCCTCGGCCATCATGACCAAACACGTCACCGATCCGGCTCCGTCTGCACGTGCCGCCAACCCAGATGTGTCGCGGGCCTGCGACGAGCTGATCCAGCGGATGATGGCCAAGGACCCGAACGACCGGCCCCAGACCCCCACCGAGCTCCTCTCCGACATCGACGACGCCCTCGCCGGCCGCGTCCACCTCCGTCCCGGCCCCAGGGCCAGGACGAGGGCGATGGCAGCGCGGCCCGCCCGCAGGCCGGCCACCCGACCGGCGGCGGCACCGGCGGCCAGGAAGACGAATGCGCTGCCCTGGCTCTTTGCGGGCATCGGGGTGCTCGTCCTCGCCATCGTCCTCATCGTCCTGGCCACTCGCGGCGGCGGGCCGCCCAGGCCGAAGACCGGGCCCGCACAGGTCGCTCTCCAGCAGGCCGACGCCTGGGCGAAGGCGCATCCCAGCGACTTCGACGGCGCCATCGCCCGCTACCAGGCCGTCGCCGACGGGCACGGCGGCACCCATTGGGCAGGCATCGCCGCCGGCCGCGTCACCGAGCTACGCAGGCGCAAGGCCGCCGCGACGGCAGGAGGAACGGCCTCGAAGCAGATCGAAGCCGCCATCGCCAAGCTGAAGACAACGGCCGGCGACCTCGCCGCGGAAGATCGCTTCGGCGACGCACTGAGAGCGATCGACGCCTTCGCCGCCGACCAGCAGGCGGCGGCCCTCCTCAAGGCATTCTGGGCCGCGGTCGAGGAGGGGCTCAAGCTCCGGGTCGGGCAGTTCCTCGCCTTCGGCGGCGAAGGCGGCACCATCACCGCCGTCCGCGACGGCCAAGTCACCCTGAAGACCCCGAAGGGTGAGGCCACCCTCCCCATCGCCAAGCTCGGCGCGAAGCAGGCCCTCCTCTACGTCCTCCTCAAGGACGACCCCCGCTCACACCTCATCCGCGGCGTCTATCTCCTCGCCGAGCAGACCGAGCTCGACGAAGCCGCGCAGGCCCTCGCCGCCGCTGGCGACGCCCCGCACGTCGCCCACTACCGCGACCGCCTCGACGCGCTCCGCCTCGGCGCCGCCGAAGTCGCCGCCCGCCGGGCCTGGGGCCAGATCCAGTCCTACGCCAAAGCCAAGCTCACCCCGTCCCGCGCCGCCCGCCTCCGCACCCTCCTCGAGGCCTTCGCCGCGAAGTACGGCAACACAAAGCTCGCCGCCTCCATCCAGGGCGACATTACCACTCTCCGTGGCCGCGTAGCGGCAGGCGAGGCGCCGAAGGCGGGCGGGTGGCAGAACCTCTTCGACGGGAAGACGCTAAGAGGCTGGGAGCCCGTGAAGCCGACAAGCGCGGAGAGCCACTTCGCCGGCACGGGCAGGATCTACGTTGAGGGCGGTCAGATCATCCTGGAGGAAGGCGTCCACAAC